>JACMRO010000341.1 GCA_014376425.1 Rubritepida sp. | reverse complement strand
TCGGAGGTCCTGAGGGGGGTGCGCAAGGCCTTCGGACCAAAGCAGGTGCTTGACGGGGGGGTCCTGACGGTGCCGGCGCGCGGGGCGCTGGTGGTGCTGGGCGGCTCGGGCAGTGGCAAATCGGTGATGTTGCGCTGTATTCTGGGCCTGATCCAGCCTGATGCGGGCGTGATCGAGGTGGGCGGACGCGACGTGGCGGCGATGGGGCGGGCCGATCGGCGGGTGCTGATGGACCGCATCGGCATGTTGTTCCAAGGCGGCGCGTTATTCGACAGCCTGCCGGTCTGGGAGAATGTCTGCTTCAAACTGCTGGCGCAGCGGCGCATCACACGGGCGGCGGCGCGTGACCGGGCGGCCGAGGTGCTGGCCCAGGTTGGCCTGGCGGCCAGCGTGGGCGACCTGTCGCCCGCTGAATTGTCCGGCGGCATGCAGAAGCGCGTGGCGCTGGCGCGCGCCGTGGCCGCACAGCCCGACCTGCTGTTCTTCGACGAGCCGACGACCGGGCTCGACCCCATCATGGGCGCGGTGATCGACGGGCTGATCGTGGATTGCGTGCAGCGGCTGGGCGCCACGGCGATCTCGATCACGCATGACATGGCGAGCGCCCGGCGCATCGGTGGGCAGGCGGCGATGCTGCATGGCGGGCGCATCGTGTGGCAGGGGCCGGCAGCCTCGCTGGGGCAGACCGGCAACGCCATGGTGGACCAGTTCGCGCGGGGCGAGCGCGAGGGACCGATCGAAATGGAGCTGCGGCGTTGACGCCCGCGGCACCGGCGAAGTTGACGCCCGCGGCACCGGCGAAGTTGACGCCCGCGGCACCGGCGAAGTTGACTCTCTGCGGTCCCCGGCGCTAAAAGCCCGCTTCCGGCTGGCGGCCCAACGGCCCCCGGCCCCTACGCTTTTCGTCGCTTGAGGTTGTTTTCCCATGAGTTTCGCAGTGATCCGCACCGGCGGAAAACAATACCGGGTGGTGCCGAACGGCGTCGTTCGCGTCGAGAAGCTGGAGGCCGAAGCCGGCGCCACCATCACCTTCCATGACGTGCTGGCCATCTCCACCGAGGCGGGCCTTGTGTTGGGTGCGCCGGTCGTGGTCGGTGCGTCCGTAACGGCGACGGTGCTGGAGCAGACCCGCGGCGCCAAGGTGCTGACCCTGAAGAAGCGCCGCCGCAAGAACAGCCGCCGTAAGCGCGGCCATCGCCAACATGAGACGGTGCTGCGCATCAGCGCCATCGCGGCTTAAGGAGCTCTACCCATGGCACACAAGAAAGCTGGCGGTTCGTCTCGCAACGGCCGCGACTCTCCCGGCCAGCGGCTGGGTGTGAAGAAGTTTGGCGGGCAGAAGGTGCTGGCTGGCAACATCCTGGTGAAGCAGCGCGGCACCAAGATGAAGCCCGGCAGCAATGTCGGCCTGGGCCGTGATCACACGATCTTCTCTCTGGTCGAAGGCCATGTGAAGTTCGACCGCAAGGCCGAGGGCCGGGTGCACGTGTCAGTGATCCCGATGGCGCTGGCGGCCGAGTAATCCCTTCTCGCATTTGCGTGCGTGCATGCGGGGGCCCTTTGGCCCCCGTTTTTGTTTGGACGGAGTGAGCGCCATGGTTCGCGCGGATAATCGATGCTTCGCATCGCGCGACAACGCTTCGCGTTGCGCGGCAACAGTCCACGATGCTTCGCATCGCGCGACAACGCTTCGCGTTGTGCGGGGAAACGGTAACGATGCTTCGCATCGCGCGATAATGCTTCGCGTTGCGCGGGGAAACGGTAACGATGCTTCGCATCGCGCGACAACGCTTCGCGTTGCGCGGGGAAACGGTAACGATGCTTCGCATCGCGTGACAACACTTCGCGTTGCGCGGCCATGAAGTTCCTCGACGAAGCCAAGGTCTATGTGAAGGGCGGCGATGGTGGCGACGGCGTCGTTGCCTTCCGGCGCGAGCGTTTCATCGAATATGGCGGCCCTGATGGCGGCAATGGCGGTCGCGGCGGCCACGTCTATGCACGCGCGGTCGAGGGCCTGAACACGCTGATCGACTTTCGCTACGCCCAACATTTCAAGTCCCGCAAAGGCGGCAACGGCGCGGGGTCCGACCGCACCGGTGCGGCCTCCGACGACGTGATCCTGAAGGTTCCCGTCGGCACCCAGATCCTGGCCGAGGACCGCGAGACCCTGGTCGCCGACCTGGACGAAGCCGGCAAGGAAGCCCTGCTGGCCCGCGGCGGCGATGGCGGCTTCGGCAATGCCAACTTCAAGACCAGCACCAACCGCGCGCCGCGCCGGGCCGACAAGGGTTACCCGGGTGAGGAACGCTGGCTGTGGCTGCGCCTCAAGCTGATCGCCGATGTCGGATTGGTTGGCCTGCCCAACGCTGGCAAGTCCACCATGCTGGCCGCGGTGAGTGCCGCGCGGCCGAAGATCGCTGACTACCCCTTCACCACGCTGCACCCGCAGCTCGGCGTCGTGCGGCTCAACCACCAGGAAGAGTTCGTCATCGCGGATATCCCCGGCCTGATTGAGGGCGCCAGCGAGGGTGCGGGGCTCGGTACCCGGTTCCTCGGCCATGTCGAACGCTGCGCCGTGCTGCTGCACCTGATCGATGGCGCGGCGGCCGACCCGGCCGGCGCCTATCACACCATCCGCCATGAGCTGGAAGCCTATGGTGGCGGCCTGGCAGAACGGCCCGAGGTGCTGGTGCTGAACAAGGTCGATGCGATGACGCCGCAGGGGCGGGCGAGTCGGGTGAGGGCTCTGGAGCGCGCGTCCGGCAGGCCGGTGATGCTCACCTCGGGTGCCACGGGGGAGAATGTACCGGCCCTGCTGCGCCGCCTGGCGGACACCATTGCCGAAGAGCGGCGGCGGTGATCGATGCCGCCCACTGATACGTCCGCGGCCTGGTCGTTCTGGTGTCACTGACCCTCGGCTCCGCCCGCCGCATCGTCATCAAGATCGGCTCCGCCCTCGTCGTCGACCCCAGGACCGCCACACCCCGCGCCGGCTGGATGGCCGGCGTCGCCGCCGATGTGGCCGGCCTGCGCGCCGGCGGCGCCGAGGTGGTGCTGGTCTCCTCCGGTGCGGTCGCGCTGGCCCGCCGCGCGCTTGGCCTCACCCGCCGCACCCTGCGGCTGGAGGAGAAGCAGGCCGCCGCTGCCGTCGGCCAGATCCGCCTCGCCGGCGCCTGGCAGGAGGCGCTGGCAGGGCATGGCCTCAACGCCGCCCAGGTCCTGCTGACGCTGGCCGAATCCGAGGATCGCCGTCGCTACCTGAACGCCCGCGCCACGCTGAACACCCTGATCGAGCTGAACTGCATCCCGGTCATCAACGAGAACGACACGGTGGCCACCACCGAAATCCGCTTCGGCGACAATGATCGCCTGGCGGCGCGGGTGGCCGAGATGATCAGCGCCGATGCGCTGGTGCTGCTCTCGGACATCGACGGGCTCTACACCGCCGACCCGCGCCGCGACCCCCAGGCGCAGCACATTCCCCACGTCGCCCGCATCACCGACGAGATCATGGCGATGGGGGGCGAGCCGCCACCCGGCTACTCCTCGGGCGGCATGCGCACCAAACTGATCGCGGCGCGCATCCCCACCGGCACCGGCTGCGCCATGGCCATCGCGCGCGGCGATGTCGACCACCCCATCGCGGCGCTGGCGGCTGGCGGCCGCTGCACCTGGTTCGCGCCCGCGCCCGAAGGCCGCAACGCCCGCAAGAGCTGGATCGCCGGTAGCCTGGCACCGCTGGGTGTGCTGCTGGTCGATGACGGCGCGGCCCGCGCCCTGCGCACCGGCCGTTCCCTTCTGCCCGCCGGGGTTCGCGAAGTGCAGGGCCAGTTCCAGCGCGGCGACGCGGTCAGCGTGCGTGACGCCCGGGGAACCGAACTGGCGCGTGGCCTCAGCGCCTACGACTCAGCCGACGCGGCCATCATCGCCGGCCATCGCAGCGACGCCATCGAGGCGTTGCTGGGCTGGCGTGGGCGGGATGAGCTCATCCACCGCGATGATCTGGTGCTGCTGTAGCATCGGCGACGCCACCACCCGGTTCCGCCCGCCGCGCTTGGCGGCATAGAGCGCCTCATCCGCCTGGCGCACCGCCTCGTCCAGGCTGGTCAGCACCGGTGCCACACCAAAGCTGGCCGTCACTCCGGGCAGTTGCGAGTCGGCACCTTCCTGCATGGCCTGGACGCGGCGGCGCAGATCGTCCAGCCGCGCCAGCGCACCGGCCAGGTCGCAATCGGTCAGCAGGAGCAGGAACTCCTCGCCGCCGTACCGGCAGATGATGTCGCTGCCGCGCAGACCGGCCGTCAGCGTGGCCGCCAGGCAGCGCAGCACCGCGTCGCCGGTGGCGTGCCCATGCCGATCGTTGACCTGCTTGAAGTGATCCACGTCCAGCATGGCGATGCAGACGGGGGCGCCGTCTGCTGCAGGAAGGCGGGCGCCACCTCCTCCAGGAAGCGGCGGTTGTACAGGCCCGTTAGCGAGTCACGCAGCGCTTCGCCCCGCAGCTTCTCGCGCAGGGACAGGTTGGCCAGCGCCATCGAGACGCCATCGGCCAGTGCGTCGGCCAGGCGATGCTGGTGTTCGGCATCCGGCCCGTGCGTCACCGCCGCATCGAAGCGCAGCACGCCATAGACCTCGCCGCGTGCGGCCATCGGCACGCAGAGCGCGCCGCGGCAGCCCAGTTGGGCGTCGCAGCTCAACCCGTCGGCGCCGCAGGCGTGCGGCCGGCCGCGCTTCAGCGCCCAGCAGGCCGAGGGGCTGAAATGGTCCACCATCGCCGTCTCACCCGGCGGCCAAACCGCGGCGCGGTCCAGCCGGTCGCGGCTGTTGGCGAAGATGTACAGGCTGCCTGGCGCACCGGGCAGCACGCGCTGGGCGGTATGCGTCACCACGCCCTCGATATCCTCCCGGGTCTGGCAGGCCTGCAGCATCTCGTTCATGCGCAGCAGCGCACCCACCTCATCCGACCGGGCGACGAGCCTGGTGCCGGCGATGGCGGCGTCGCGGCTGCGACGGCGAATCTGCATCCAGGCCAGCCACAACGCCAAGCCGGAGAGCAGCGAACTGCTCGCCACCAGCCCCAGCACGATGGTCTGGATGGTTCGCATCCTGGCCGTCATGGCGGCGACATCGGCCCGGCATGCGTCGATGAAGCGGGCAATGCTGAGCTGCGCGGCATCCGTCACCCGCCGCGCGTCACCGGCGGCGCCGCGCGCCATCACGCCCTCCACCTCCCCGCGTGAGATGTTGCGAATGGCGATCCGCCGCTCCGCCAATGCGCGTTCTATGATGCCGGAGACGGGCGGTGCGCCGGTGGTGCTGGGGTCGGTGTCGATCAGGCGCATGATGCCCTGCGCCTCGGCGCCCTCGATGGCGGCCGCGGCCCGGTGGAACCGCTCGGTGTAGTCGATCTGGCGATACAGCAGGTAGGCGCGAACCGCGCTTTCCGCCTCCACCAGGTTTTGCCGCAGACGGTTGGCGGCATTCTGCTGCTCCTCCCGTTGCAGCACGCTCGATTGCAGCCGCAGGCTCTCGAGGTAGCCAAAGCCTGCGCCGCCGGTGCCCAGCAGGCCACAAAGGGTGATGGCGAGAAGGAGACGCCGCGGCCCTTTGAGGTCGGACATGGGCGCGCTCTCCCGGACGGGTTGGGGGGTGCTGGTCAACCCGCCGCTTATGCGTCGTACGCGCTGAAGTTTCCCTTAAACCGGCAGTGCGGTCACCGCCCCGTACACGTCGGGCAGCAGCCCGATGTCGTGGCGTGTCAGCCCCGCCACGTCACGCAGCCAGTGTTCGTGCCGCCCATCGGCGTGGAAGGCGTGCTCGACCCAGCCCAGCCGCTTCTCGCCCAGCACCGCCTGCCAGCGATCGCCCACGATGAAGCCGGTGGACGGCGCCCAGACTTGCGGAATGCCGTCGGCCACGCGGGCGCGCCATTGATGCACATGGCCGCTCAGCACGAGCGCGGGCGTGCCCAGCGCCAGCAGCCTGGCCCGGGGCGCGGGCAGCACCGGCCAGTAATTCACCGCCGTGTCCGCCACCGCATGCTCGGCCAGCGGCTTGTGCTGGATCAGCGCCACCCGGCGCGCGCCGGCATCGCGCCAGCCGCGCTCGATCACCGCCCACTGCGCCTCGTTCACCGTCAGGCTCTGGGTGTCGAGGCCGATCAGGCGCCAGCCGGGGATGTCGTGCACCCAGGCCTCGGGGCCGGCCAGGCGGCGCCAGCGCGCCAGCCGCGCCGCGTCGACCGGCTGGCGGCCGCCCAGCACCGGCTCGTCGCCCACATCGTGGTTGCCGGGAATGCGCAGCCACTCGGCCCCGATAGCGGCGTGCGCCGCCACCGCATGGGCCAGGTCGTCGTCGCTATCGGCGCCGTCCAGCGACAGGTCGCCGGTCGCCAGCATCAGGTCGGGCCTGGCTGCCCGCACCGCCTCCGCCACCGCGGCGAAGTTGGCGGTGAAGAACGGCCGCGCGGCGGAAAGATGGCCGTCACTGACCTGGGCGATGCGGGTTATCATCGCAGCGGTTCTACCCTACCCGCGCGGCCGTGGCAGCAGGCGCCGCACCTCCGCCGCCATCTCCGCCAGCACCACCTCCGGCGTTGCCTGCTGCTCCACGATGCGCGCCTGCTGGTTCACCATCGTCTGCGTCACCCGCACCGAATTGGCGCCGGGGAAGGCATACCAGGGGATCGAGATGGCGACCTGCCGCGTCGCGGTCTGGAACAGCGGGTTGTCGCGGTAGAACTCGGCCAGGTAGCGCGGCTCGTCGATCGCCAGCTGGTTGGTCGGCACATACCCCGTGTTGCGGACCATCAGCGTCGTGCCCTCGGCCGAGGTCGAGAAGCGCAGGAACTTCCAGGCGGCGTCGCGCTTGGCCCGGTCGCGCGCGATCAGCATGCCGGCGGCGCCGCCGGTCGGCAGGCGGCCGCGCTGCTCGTCGATGATTGGCATCGGCCCGGTCCGCAGCTCGAAGTTGCGGCCGACCTGCTGCATCGTTCCGCGCAGCGCCGCCGTGGTCCAAAAAATCATGCCCAAGCGGCCCGCGGCGAAGGCTTGCTGCGCGGCCTCGCGGCTGAGGTTGGCCATGCCGCCTTCCTTCACCATGCGGTCCAGTAGCCGCAGCGCGCCCAGGCCCTCGGGGCCGGCGAAGGCCACGTCCTGCTCATTCTCGCTCAGCATCCGCCCGCCATGGCCGAACAGCAGGGCCGAGAACATCCAGTCATCGCTCGACCAGGCGTAGTGCATGCCCTCGATGCCGCCGCCAAGCGCCTTGATGCGGGCGGAAAGCGCCAACATTCCTGGCCAGTCGGTCGGCATCGCGTCCGGGTTGCCGCCGGCGCGGCGCACCAAGTCGGCGTTGTAGAAGCAGATCGGGTTCGACGCCGCATAGGCCAGGCCGGCCTGCATGCCGCCGAAATGGCCCAGTGCCAGCATGGTGGGCGAATAGCCCATGGCGGCCGGGTCGCCCTCGGCGCGCAACAGCGGCGTCAGGTCCTGGGCGATGCCGCGTTCGGCGAACAACCGCAGCCGGTTAAAGCCCTGGTAGGACAGGTCCACCGCCAGCGTCGTCGCCGCCTGGCGCAGGATCAGCTGCATGCCCTCCTCGTAATTCGCCGTGGTCACGAAGTTGACGCGGATGGCGGGCTCGCGCCGGGCGAATTCGGCGGCGATGGCGTCGTAGCTGTCCTTGAAGATCACCGGCTGAGCGTATTGCACGGTGATCTCGGTCGGCGCCTGGGCGAGCGCCGGGGCGACCAACGCCAGTAGGGGGAGGGTGCGGCGGTTGAGCATGATGTTCATCCTTTGAGACCGGTGGTGGCGATGCCCTCCACGAAGCGCCTTTGCGCCACGAGGAAGGCGAGAACGAGGGGCGCGGTCATGATCGCGCAGGCCGCCATCAGGGCGCCGAAATCATCCCCGGCTTCCTCGGTGCGGAAGTAGAGGACGCCCAGGGCAGGAGTGGCGCGCTCATGGCCGGTCACCGCGATCAGCGGCCAGAACAGGTCGTTCCAATGCGCCACGACCGAGAAGATCGCGAAGGCGGTCGCCGCCGGCCAGGCATTGGGCAGGATGATTCGCCAGACGATGCCCAGCTCGCTCATGCCGTCGATGCGGGCGGCGTGGATGATGTCGTCGGGCATGGCGCGGAAGAACTGGCGGAACATGAAGATGGCGAAGACCGAGATGGTCGAGGGGATGATGAGCGCGGCGAAGGTGTTGAGGCCTCCCACCGCCGAGAGGCCCACATAGATCGGCAACGCCGGCACATGCGGCGGCACCAGCAGCCCCAGCATCACCAGGCCGAACACCCATTCGCGGCCGGCAAAACGTAACTTGGCCAGGGCGTAGCCGGCCGGCACCGCGAATAGCAGTTGGAAGAAGAGGATGCCGCCGCAGACGACGATGCCGTTCCAGAGGTATTGCGCCACCGGCACACGGGCGAAGACGCGGCCGTAATTCTCGCCCGCCGCGAAGGTCTCGGGCCAGAGGGCCAGGGTGGCGCGGAAAATCTCGTCGGTCGGCTTCAGCGAGGCTGAGACCATCCACAGATACGGCGCCAGCACCAGCAGGCCGAGCGCCGACAGCACCACCAAACGCAGGGCGCCGCCGGCCGAAACCCCTTCGCGGCCGCGTGCCGATCCCGCATCAACCATAATGCACCCGCCGGTCCAGCACTCGCGTCTGCAGCAGCATCAGCCCCAGCACGATGACCAGGAACACCAGCGTGATCGCCGCCGAGTAGCCCAGCCGCAAAAAAGTGAAGCCCTCGGTGTACATGGTGTAGAGCAGCGTCTCCGATGCGCGGTTGGGCCCGCCCCGGGTCAGCACCGCCACGGTGTCGAAGACGCGCACCGAGCGGATCAGGCTGATCGTCACCACAAACAGCGTGGTCGGCCCCAGCAGCGGCCAGGTGACCAGGCGGAAGCGGTCCCATGCCGTGCGTGCGCCATCCACCGCCGCCGCCTCGCGCAGCTCTTTCGGGATGGCGGTCAGCCCGGCCATGAACAGCACCATGTTGAACCCCACCGCCTCCCACACGCCGATGAAGGCGAGGCTGAGCAGCACGGTGTCGGAGCTGGACAGCCAGGCCGGGCCGCCCAGCCCCAGGCCACCCAGCAGCGCATTCACCGGCCCGATGGTGGGATGCAGCAGGTATTGCCAGGCCGACGCCATGGCGACGGTGAGCGACACCACCGGCAGGAAGAACACGGCGCGGAAGAACATCCGCCCGCGCGCCGCGCTCTCGATCAGCAGCGCCAGGCCCAACCCACCCAGTACCGAGGCGGGGGCGACGATGGCGACGTAGAGAACGGTGTTGCGGAAGCTCTGCCCAAAGCCGCGATCGGTCCACATTTCCCGGAAATTGTCGAAACCGATCCAGGCCGGCGGCCAGGCGCCCAGCTCGTAATCGGTGAAGGCCAGCGTTACCGCCGCCAGCGTCGGCAGCAGCAGCAGTGCCACGAATGCGATGGCGGCCGGCAGGGTCAGCAGCCAGCCGGCCAGGTGTTCGCCCCTACGCATGGGCGGGCCAAGGGGAGATTGCGTGGGCGGCGATGCGGCGGCCATCGGCGCCGAACAGCAATGCGCGGTCGAAGCCGAGCGACAGGGTTTCGCCCGGGCGGGCGGGCTGGCCCGGTTCGACGCGCAGCAGCACGTCGGTCTCGCCCAGCTGGGCGTGCAGCAGGGCGGTGTCGCCCAGGTATTCCAGATGGCGCGCGGTGGCTGCCCAGCCGCCGCCCAGCCGCAGGCTTTCGGGCCGCACCCCCAGCGTCACCGGGCCGCGCGCGGCGCTGTGCAGCCCGGTTTCCCGGCCTTCGAGCCGCACCGCGCCGTCCTCGCCCACCACCGCCGGCAGCAGGTTGATGCGCGGGCTGCCGATAAAGCCGGCGACGCGCAGATCGACCGGCTGTTCGTACACTTCCGCCGGCGTGCCGATCTGCAGCAATGCGCCGCCGTGCATCACCGCCACCCGGTCGGCCATGGTCAGCGCCTCGGTCTGGTCGTGCGTAACGTAGAGGGTCGCGGCACCGGTGCGGCGGTGGATCTCGACGATTTCCCGCCGGGTCGCCACCCGCAGCGCCGCGTCGAGGTTGGACAGCGGCTCATCCATCAGGAACACGGCGGGGCGACGCACCACGGCGCGGGCCAGTGCCACGCGCTGCCGCTGACCGCCGGAAAGCTGCCCCGGCCGGCGGTCCAGCAGCGGAACGAGCCCCAGCGGCTCCGCGGTGCGTGCCACATCGGCGGCGATCGCGCGCCGTGCCGCGCCGCCGGGAAACAGCCGTGCCCAGAAGCCCAGGCGCCGCATCAGCAGCGGCACCGCGATGTTCTGCGCCACGGTCAGATGCGGGTAGAGCGCGTAGCTTTGGAACACCATCGCCACGTCGCGGGCGCCCGGATGCGCGCGCGTCACGTCGCGGCCACCGATCCGCACCTCGCCGGTATCGGGCGCCTCGATGCCGGCGACGATGCGCATCAGCGTGGTCTTGCCGCAGCCCGAGGCCCCGACCAGCGCCACGAATTCGCCAGGCGGCACGTCGAGCGACACGTCGCCCAGCACGCGCGTCGTACCGAAGCTCTTGCCGACCCCGGTCAATGACAATCCCTGCGGCAAACCTGGGTACCCCTTGCGGCGCCGGAATTAGGACGGGCGAGTGGCGTCGGCGTGACAGCGGGATGAAGCTTGGATGACGGACGGGCCGGTTCGCCTCCGCCGCGGCTTCGGGCTAGGTTCCGCCGGTTTTTGGAGAGTCTTGTTGCAATCAGCCGTTT
>JACMRO010000340.1 GCA_014376425.1 Rubritepida sp. | reverse complement strand
GGCGCGGTGAACTTCCCGCAGGTGACGCTGCCGATCCAGGCGACGGGGGCGCGGTTCATGCATGTGCACCGGAACGTTCCGGGGATACTGACGGGGATCAACAACATCTTCGCATCGCGCGGGGTGAACATCGCCGGGCAGTATCTGCAGACGGATGGGGAGGTGGGGTACGTGGTGGTGGATGCCGGCGCGACGCGGGATGGGGCGGCGATTTTGGAGGAGATGCGGGCGCTGCCGGGGACTATCAGGGCGCGGATTTTGTATGAGCGTTAAATCAGCCCACTCCCGGATTGTAGGCGCTTCCACTTCGGAAGTATTTCTCGTTTTAATATCAACTTGTATAGTTCTCCTGTGGCTTCATCTATCTGGATGGTCACTCGACGCATGGTAGCGACGGATACTGTTTCCACGCTTGTTTTAACCATTCCTCGAGCGCTGCCGACAGGCATTTGAAGGCTCCCGTCCAATGCAGACCCTAAAGAATTATGGATAAATTTATTGCGTTGAGCCTGCGCTGCTCTTAGCAGGCCGATCACCCTCTTAAAGTCTTTTAAATGCTCGTGTTGGGCCTGTTGTTGATCGCAAAGCGCACCCAGCATATCGATTTTTTGAGGAAAACTGGAATGTTGCAAAAAAACAAAAGGAATGAGGTGAGATTCATTAAATCCTGAAAGTTTTCCGATACAAATTTGCAAAAAAGATTCTAAATTACTCCACATCGTGTTTATTCGACCAACTTCGATTAAATAATTATCGGAGATGGGCCAGTCGGCGAAGTTCAGTTTTTCCAGCTCGTCGTCCGTCATCCGCAGATCCTTCTTAGTTAGATTTTGATTAGACTGGCCGCAGCCGCGTCATCCGCCGCGGATTCATCTCCGCCAACAAAATCCCCCCATCCGGCGCCAAGCAAACCCCATGCGCCCCATTCAGCACCGCCCGGCCCCGCCCGATCAGCCCCCCCTCCGCATCCAGCAGCGAGAGCCGCGGCACCTGGTCCGTCACATAAAGCCGCCCCGCAGCATCCCCCCAGATATCCATCGGCTTGTAGGTATCCACCACCTGCCGAATGAACCCGCCCTCGGGCGAAAAAAATTGCAGCCGGCAATTATCCCGGTCCGCCACCACCACCGTGCCATCCGGCTGCACCCACACCGCGTGCGGGATCAGGAACTGTCCCGGTCCGGTCCCCGGCTCACCGAACCCACCCAACGGCGTGCCGCCGGCCGAAAACCGGTGCACCCGCGCCGCCGCATAGCCATCGCCCACCAGGATGTCGCCGTTCGGCGCAAACGCCACGTCGCAGGGCGAGTTGAACGGCGCGCCCGCCCGGTGCCGCTCGCCAATGCGCCCCTGCTCGCGCCCGTGCCGGTCGAAGATGATGATCTGGTGCGCGTCGCGGTCCACCACATGCACCAGGCCGGCGGGTGAGACGCCCAGCATGTGCCCATCCGCCACTTCGGCCGCGCCAAACGCGTGTTCGCGCCTTCCATCCGGCGCCAGCACCAGCACCGCCGGGCTTTCGGGGTCGGTGTAGCAATCCTGCCGCAGCAGCACGAAAATGCGCCCCTCCGCATCCGTCGCGACGTCGGAGATCATGCCCACCCCATCCGTCTCGCCCCAGGGGCGCTGGATCTCGTAGCGTTGCGTGCCGAGGGTGACGGAGAGGGTATGTCTGGCCATAACCGCATGGTGGCACGGCATCGCCCGGCGTGTCAGGGTGACGCCGTGGACGAGGTTCGGCATCAGCGCGCCCATGGGCGGCTTTCGGTGCGCTGGGGCGCGCATGGGCTGGTCGATCTGTTCCAGTCCGCGCCCATGCGGGCGCTGTTCCCGGGCGCCGAGCCGGGCGAACCCGCGACCATCGCGCAGGTCAATGTCGCGGGTGGCCTGGCGGGGGGCGACAGCGCGGAGTTTTCGCTGGTGCTGGACGAAGGTGCCGCCGCCACCCTGACCGCGGCGGCGGCCGAGAAGGTCTATCGCAGCCTGGGCCCGCCCACCCGCATCGACACGCGCGTGTCGCTCGCCGCCGGGGCGCGGCTGGAATGGCTGCCGCAGGAAGTCATCCTGTTCGATGGCGCAGAGCTGTCGCGGCGGCAGGATTTTTCGGTCGGCCCCGGTGCCTCGCTGTTGCTGGCCGAGATGCTGGTCTTCGGCCGGGCCGCGCGCGCCGAAATCTTCACCACCGGCAGTGCCTTCGATTCCTGGCGCCTGCGCGGCCCGGGCGGCCTGCTCTGGGCCGACACGCTGGCGATGACCGCGGCCGACCTTGCGCACCCCCTGCGCTTTGGCGGTGCCGAGGCGATGGCGACCGTGCTGCTGGCCGCCGAAGGTGCTGCCACCCACCGCGATGCGTTGCGCGACATCATGCCCTGCACGGTGCTCCGCCCCGGGCTGCTTCTGGCCCGCGCGCTGGGCCGGGCGACCGACATCCGCGCCCTGGTCGCGGCTCCTGTGCCGATGCTGCGCGCCGCCGCCTTCGGCCTGCCAGCGCGGCTGCCAAGGCTCTGGCGCTGCTGAGCTGGGCTTGCCATTGTCCCACCATGCAACTGACGCCGCGCGAGAAAGACAAGCTTCTGATCAGCATGGCCGCCGAAGTCGCCCGCAAGCGCCTGGCCCGCGGCGTAAAGCTGAACCACCCCGAGGCGATCGCGCTGATCACCGATTTCGTGGTTGAGGGTGCGCGCGACGGGCGCAGCGTGGCCGAGTTGATGCAGACCGGGGCCGGCGTCATCACCCGCGCCCAGGTGATGGAGGGGATCGCCGAGATGGTGCATGAAATCCAGGTCGAGGCGACGTTTCCGGATGGGACGAAGCTTGTGACCGTGCATGGGGCCATTCGATGATCCCAGGCGAGTATCTGCTGGCCGATGGCGAGATCGAACTCAACGCCGGCCGCCCCGTTACCGAGGTCGACGTGGCCAACACCGGCGACCGGCCAATCCAGGTTGGCAGCCACTACCACTTCGCCGAAACCAACCCGGCCCTGGCCTTCGACCGCGCCGCCGCGCGCGGCCAGCGGCTGGATATCGCCGCCGGCACCGCGGTGCGGTTCGAGCCCGGCCAGTCCCGCCGCGTGAAGCTGGTTCCCTTCGCGGGCGGCCGCGTCATCCACGGCTTCCGTGGCGAGATCGAGGGCAAGTTATGAGCGGCCTGCGGAGCGCCTGCGGGCCACGGCATCCGGCGGCAGGACGCGGTCGATGACCCGTATCACCCGCACCGCCTATGCGTCGATGTTCGGCCCCACCACCGGCGACCGGGTGCGCCTGGCCGATACTGAGTTGTTTATCGAGGTCGAGCGCGACCTGACCACCTATGGCGAGGAGGTGAAGTTCGGCGGCGGCAAGGTGATCCGCGACGGCATGGGCCAATCCCAGGTCACCCGCGCGGGCGGCGCGATGGACACCGTCATCACCAATGCGCTGATCGTCGACCACTGGGGCATCATCAAGGCCGATGTCGGGCTGCGCGAGGGACGGATCGCCGCCATCGGCAAGGCCGGCAACCCCGACACCCAGCCCGGCGTGGACATCATCATCGGTCCTGGCACCGAGATCATCGCGGGCGAGGGGCGCATCCTGACCTCGGGCGGCATCGATGTGCACATCCACTTCATCTGCCCGCAGCAGATCGAGGAGGCGCTGTGCGCCGGCATCACCACCATGTTCGGCGGCGGCACCGGCCCGGCGCATGGCACGCTGGCCACCACCGCCACCCCCGGCCCCTGGCACATGGCGCGGATGATGCAGGCGGCCGAGGGCTTCTGCATGAATCTGGGTTTCCTGGGGAAGGGCAACGCCGCGCTGCCGCACGCGCTGGAGGAGCAGATCATCGGCGGCGCCTGCGGCCTCAAGCTGCATGAAGATTGGGGCACCACGCCCAAGGCCATCGATAATTGCCTGGAGGTGGCGGACCGCTACGACATTCAGGTCGCCATCCACACCGACACGCTGAACGAGAGCGGCTTCGTCGAGGACACCATCCGCGCCATCGGCGGCCGTACCATCCAGGCCTTCCACACCGAGGGCGCGGGCGGTGGCCACGCGCCGGACATTTTACGGGTCGTGGGTGAGCCTAATTTCCTGCCGTCCAGCACCAACCCCACCATGCCCTACACGGTGAACACCGTGGATGAGCACCTGGACATGCTGATGGTCTGCCATCACCTCGACGCGCGCACCGCCGAGGACGTGGCCTTCGCCGAGAGCCGCATCCGGCGCGAGACCATCGCCGCCGAGGACATCCTGCACGATCTGGGCGCGATCAGCATGATGAGCAGCGACAGCCAGGCGATGGGCCGGGTGGGCGAGGTCATCATCCGCACCTGGCAGACGGCGCATAAGATGAAGCTGCAGCGCGGCCGGCTGCCGGGCGAGACGGGCGAGAACGACAATGCGCGGGTGAAGCGCTACATCGCGAAATACACCATCAACCCGGCGATCGCGCAGGGCATCGCCCAGCATGTCGGCAGCGTCGAGGTCGGCAAGCTGGCCGACCTGGTGCTGTGGTCGCCGGCCTTCTTCGGGGTGAAGCCGGATTTCGTGCTGAAATGCGGCTCGATAGCGATGGCGCCGATGGGCGACCCGAATGCGTCCATCCCCACCCCGCAGCCGGTGCACTACCGGCCGATGTTCGCGACCTTTGGGCGCGCCCTGGCGCCGAGCGCGGTGCTGTTCACCAGCGGCGCGGCGCTGGAGGACGGCATCGGCGCCCGGCTGGGGCTGACGCGGCCGCTGCTGGCGGTGGGCAACACGCGGGGCGGCATCTCCAAGCGCGACATGGTGCATAACAGCCACCTGCCGAAGATCGAGGTCAATGCCGAGACCTACGAAGTCCGCGCCGATGGTGAGTTGCTGGTGTGCGAACCGGCCAGCGTGCTGCCGATGGCGCAGCGGTATTTCCTGTTTTGAACGCCATGCTCCCGACAGCCCAGGCCATCACCCCAGCCGGCCAGTTCAGCGCCGACGCCGCAGCCGACACCGTGACGCTCGACTTCGACGACCGCTTCCGCCGCCGCAAGCTGTTCCACACCGACGCCGGCCGCGCCTTCATGCTCGACCTGGCCGAGGCGCAGGTGATGCGCGATGGCGATGCGCTGGCGCTGTCGGACGGGTCGCTCGTGCTGGTGCGCGCCGCCCCCGAGCCGTTGCTGGAGGTCGGGGCCGAAACCCCTGGGGCGCTGATGCGGCTGGCCTGGCACCTGGGCAACCGCCATCTACCGGCCGAGCTTCAGGCCACCCGCATTCTGATCCGCTTTGACCATGTGATCGAACGCATGCTGACCGGCCTGGGCGCCGCGCTCGCCCGCGTCGAAGCCCCCTTCAACCCCGAAGGTGGCGCGTATGGCGAGCACAATCGCGATCCGGGCCACCACCACCCGCATGATTGACCTGTTCCGCCTTTTGACCTGGCTGTCCCCGGCCTATCCCGTTGGCGGCTTCAGCTACAGCCATGGGCTGGAAATGGCCGTGGAGGAGGGCGCGGTGTCCGACCGCGCGGCGCTGCAGTCCTACATCGAAACCGTGCTGCTGGCCGGCACCGGGCGGGTTGATGCGGCGCTGCTGGTGGCGGCGCATCGCGGCGACAGGCTGGACGATGTGGTGGATCTTGCCCAGGCCTGGCGCGGCACCGCCGAAACCGCGCTGGAGGCCACTCAGCAGGGCGGCAGCTTCGCTTCCATCACCTGCGCGGCCTGGCCCGAGCCACGCTTCGCCGCCTTCGCCGCGCGCCACCACGGGCGGCTCACCCACGCCGTGGCTTTTGGCGCCGCGGCGGGCTGGCATGGCATCGCGCTGCGCCCCGCGCTGGTCGGCTGGCTGTCGGGCTTCGCCGCCAGCCTGGTCTCCGCCGGCGTGCGCCTGGTGCCGCTGGGGCAGACCGATGGGCAGCGCGTCACCGCTGCGCTCTTCCCCATTATCGAGGCCGCGGCGGACGCGGCCGAGGCCGCCGATCTGGACACGCTCGGCACCGCCGCCCCCATGCTCGACCAGTTCAGCCTGCGCCACGAAACCCAGTACACAAGGCTGTTCCGCTCATGAGCCTTTCTGCCCCGGGCCGCTCCGGCCACGGACCCCTCCGCGTGGGCGTCGGCGGCCCTGTCGGCTCCGGCAAGACCGCGCTGCTGGAGCGCCTGTGCAAGCGCCTCTCGCCAAGCCACGCCACCGCCGCCATCACCAACGACATCTACACGCGCGAGGATAGCGAGTTCCTGACCCGCGCCGGCGCCCTGCCGCCCGAGCGCATCATGGGGGTGGAAACCGGCGGCTGCCCGCACACCGCGATCCGCGAGGACGCCTCGATCAACCTGGCCGCGGTGGCTGAGATGAACGCCCGCTTTCCGGCGCTGGAAATCCTGTTCATCGAATCCGGCGGCGACAACCTGGCC
>JACMRO010000002.1 GCA_014376425.1 Rubritepida sp. | reverse complement strand
GGGGGCTGGCGGCGCGCCACCGCCGGGCGTGGCGCGCAGCACCGCCCCGTCGGACGACCAGCTGGCGTCGGGCGCCAGCGCCACGCCACCCGGGGCATCCACCGGCCAGGCAGCGCCCTGATGGAAACCGACCCAGCCGCCCGGGATGCGGCGCAGCGGGGGCGGCCGGCCCAACGCGTCAGCCATGCCGGTACAGCGCCTGGCCGATCGGCGTCAGCGGCGGGCCCGGCGCCGCATCGGTGGCGCCCAGGCCAAGCAGGCCGTGCGGCCGCAGCAGCCTCAGCAACCCGTCCAGCACGACGCGGCGCGCATCGGTTTCCATGTAGATGAGGACGTTGCGGCACAGGACTGCATCGAACAGACCCAGCCCGTGGCTGAGTTCCAGCAGGTTGCAGCGCTGGAAACGCAATAGCCGGCGCAATGCCGGGTGCAGCCGGGGTGCGCCATCCGCGCCGGCCAGCCAGGGCAGGTGGCGTGCGGGCACCAGCGCCAGCGGCGCGCCCAGATGCGCCCCGATCAGCCCGGCTTCCGCCGCGGCCAGGGCGGGCCGGCAGATGTCCAGCCCCACCACTTCCACCGCCAGCCCCGGCAGCGCCAACCCCAGCCCGATGGCGGCCAGCGAGAAAGCCTCCTCCCCCGTCGCGCAGCCGGCCGACAGCAGACGCAGGGGCCGCTCGGCCGCGCGCGCCGCCCCGGCCAGCGGCGGCAATCCGGCATCCAGCGCGGCCAGTTGCGCAGGCGCCCGGAACAGCTGCGTCTCCTGTACCGTCGTCGCGTCCAGCAGCGCTGCCCAACCGGGCTCGTCCAGGCCAGGCGCGACCTTCAGCGGCCACAGATGGGCGGCGCGCCGCAGCCGCGCGTCGAGCACTGGCGAGCCCGCGAGGCCGGCCAGGCCGCGCAGGCCCTGCCGCGCCGCCTCCAGGTCGCCCCCGGCTGCGCTCACATCAGGCGGTCGCTTCCGCCAGCGTGCCGAAGGCGGGGATGATCTTGTCGAAACCACTGATCTCGAAGACCTCGCGCACCGCCGGCTGCAGGCCGACGAGGGAGAAGCTGGCGGATTTGGTGCGGGCCTCCTTGGCCAGCTTCAGCAGCGTCCGCAGCCCGGCCGGGCTGACGTAACGAACATTCGTCAGGTCCAGCACCAGGCCGGGGGGGGCCAGCAGCGCCATCAGCTGGGCCTCGGCGGCGCCGGCGGTCGCGGTGTCCAGCCGGCCTTCCAGCGTGGCCACCTGCAGGGCGCCGGCTTGGGATTGGGTGATCTGCATCGGTGGGGTCCTGTCGTTGGAAAGAATGTGCCGCTACTCGGCGCCGGCATCGAGGGTGATGCTGAGGATGTTGTGGCCATCGGCCCGCCGGTATTCTGCGGTGGTGGCCAGCTGCTCGACGAAATGCACGCCCAGGCCGCCGATCTCGCGCTCCTCGACGCTGCCCTGGGTGTTGGCGGCGCCGCGGCGCAGCGGGTCGTATTCCGGGCCGTCATCGGTCAGGGTGAAGCGCAGCGTCTCAGCCTCACGACTGAGCTCGGCGGCCAGGAAGGTGGCGCCGTGGGCGTGCATGATGACGTTGGCGGCCAGCTCGTCGGCCAGCAGCATGAGGCGCGATGCCGCACTGATCGGCAGCGCCTGCGCGTCGGTATAGGCCTCCAGCGCGTCCAGCAGCGTGGTCACGCTGTCGGTCTCGGGGGCCAGGCGCAGGTGCAGTCTGTCGGTCACGCCGTGCAGCCTTCATCACGCAGCAGGGTTTCGACAAGGGCCGCATCCACGTCATCGGCGGTGAAGGCGCGCCCGGCTTCGGCGAACAGTACGAAACGCAAGGCGCCGTCGCGCGCCTTCTTATCCGCCCGCATGCGTCCGACCAGGGTGGCGGCCGAGAAGCCGCGTGGCAGGTCGCGCAGCCGCGCGGGCAGGCCGATGGCTTGCAAATGGCTGATCACCCGGCCCGGCCATTCCTGCGAACAGTGGCCGAGCCTGGCCGAAAGCATGGCGGCGAGCCCGAGCCCCAGCGCCACCGCCTCGCCATGCAGCAGGGTGCCGTCGTAGCCGCATTCGGCCTCCAGCGCGTGGCCGAAGGTGTGGCCCAGATTGAGCAGGGCGCGGCCGCCATCGACCGCCTCCTCGAATTCATCGGCGACGACGACGCTGGATTTCAGCCGGGCCGATTCCAGCACGGCGTGGGTCAGCGCTGCCGGGTCGCCCGCCATGGCGGCGGGGCCGTTCGCCTCGCACCATTCCCACAGGGGCCCCTGCAACAGGCCATGCTTGGCCACCTCGGCCCAGCCGGCGCGCAGCTCGCGCAGCGGCAGCGTGGCGAGCGTCGCCGTGTCGGCCAGCACCGCGCGGGGCTGATGGAAGGCGCCCAGCAGGTTCTTGCCCTGGCGGGTGTTGATCCCGGTCTTGCCGCCGACCGAGCTGTCGACCTGGGCCAGCAGGGTCGTCGGGCACTGCACGAAGGGTAGGCCGCGGAGGATGGTGGCGGCCGCGAAGCCCGCCAGGCCGCCCACCACGCCGCCGCCCAGGGCCAGCACCGCCAGCCGCCGGTCAGGCCGGGCGCCCAGGATGGCCTCCACCACGCGCTGGTACTGCGCCATGGATTTGGCGGCCTCGCCCGGCGGCACCAGGATTTCGGCGGCGATGGCGAAGCCGGCTTCCTCCAGCCCGACCCGCAGCGTGGCCAGGTGCAGCGCCGCTACCGCCTCGTCCGACACGATGGCGACGCGGCGGGCCGGCAGCGCATCGGCCAGCAGCGCTCCGGCGCGGCCCAGCAGGCCCGGCCCGATCAGCACGTCATAACCACGGCGCCCCAGCGGCACCGGCAGCCGGGTCGGCGGCCGGTGGTTCAGCCCCGCCTGCCCGACCCGGCGGGTCGTCACCTCGGGGTGTTCGTCGTTGCAGTCGATCACGATGTCAGCCTCGGCGAAAAGCGGGTGGCGGGCGGCGGCCAGCCGCGCCAGCACCGCCTGCGGATCCTGGTGGAGGAAAAGCGGCCGGTGTTCCCGCCCCGCGACCCGGCGCAGCAACACCGGCATGGAGCAGCGCAGCCAGATGGTGGTGACCGGTGCGGCCTTGATGGCGGCGCGGGTGCCGGGGTCGGCAAAGGCGCCACCACCCGTGGCCAGCACCAGCGGCCCCTGCGCGATGAGCCGGCCGATCACCCGGCGCTCGCCATCGCGGAAATGCGGCTCGCCATAGCGCGAGAAGATGTCGGTGATCGGGATGCCCGCCGCGGCCTCGATCTCGGTGTCGGCGTCGAGGAAGGGCAGCCGCAGCCGCGCCGCCAGCCGTTTGCCGATCGACGTTTTGCCGGCACCGGGCATGCCGACCAGCACGATGCTGCGGGCTGGGGGGATGCTGGGCAGGGGCTGATCCTGCTGGGCCAGGTTGCGTGACACGGCGCCACCGGTCTAGCACAGGCCGCGCGCCGCACCCAAAGGACCCGCTGACAGAATGTTTCGACGCCCCGTGCTGCTGATCATAGTGTTGCTGGTCTGCGCCGCGGTGCTGGGCGTACTGGGCCTGGCCGCCTTCCCGCCCAGCGTGCCACCAGCGCCGGTGGAGCGGCTGCTGCCGAATGACCGCTTCCAGGTGAGGTGATCGTGCCCGCCCCACTGGCGGCCGGGCATCTGCTGGAGATGTTCCTGGAAATGCTGGCCGCGGAGCGCAACGCGGCACGCAACACGCTGCTGGCCTACCGCGCCGATCTGGCCGACTTCTTCGCGCTGTACGGCGCGGATGCCGATGCCGGGGCCTGCCAGGCGCATCTCGCCGGGCTGGCCGCGGCCGGGCTCGCGGCCCGCACCCAGGCTCGAAAGCTCTCGGCCATGCGGCAATTCTTTCGCTTCCTGGCGCGTGAGGGGTTCCGTGCCGACGACCCCACGGCGCTGCTGGACAGCCCGCGCCTGCCCGCCAGCCTGCCGAAGGCGCTGACCGAGGCGGAGGTGGAGGCGCTGATCGACGGCGCCGCCCGGCTGCCCGCCGCCCGCGCGCCGCTGGCAGTCGCGGCGATCGAGCTGCTGTATTCCTCCGGCCTGCGCGCCAGCGAGCTGGTGACGCTGCCGCAGGGCTCGCTGCGCAGCGACACGCCGCTGGTGACGGTGCGCGGCAAGGGCGGCAAGGAGCGGCTGGTGCCGATTTCGACCCGTGCGCGCGAAGCAGCGGAGGTGGCGCATGGCGGCATGGAGCGCCGCGGCAAGGGACGGCCGCAGGCGGCCCGCTATCTGTTCCCGGCACGCGGCAAGGCCGGGCACCTGACGCGCCAGGCGCTTGGCCTGCTGCTGAAGGAGGCGGCGCTGGCGGCGGGGCTGGAGCCGGCGCGGGTCAGCCCGCATGTGCTGCGGCATTCCTTCGCCTCGCACCTGCTCGGCCGCGGCGCCGATCTGCGCACGCTGCAGATCCTGCTGGGTCATGCCGATATCGCGACTACGCAAATCTACACCAAGGTGCTGGAAGAGCGGCTGCGAGCGCTGGTCGAGGCGCATCACCCGCTGGCCGGCGGCGGGCCGGCACCGCGACTGGTGCGGCCGGCGCCCGGCACGGTGCGGTCAAAGTCCGGCGTGGTGCGGTCAGCGCCCGGCATGGTGCGGCCAGCGCCCGGCGTGACGCGGAACAGGCGGTGATCGCGGTTGCGCTGCGCGGCACGGCAGCGACCTTTATCGGCATCGGCCTGGGGCGCTTCGCCTTCGTGCCGCTATTCCCTGCCATGGTCGCGGCGGGCTGGGTGGATGGCGAGGGGGCGGCGCTGCTCGGCGCGCTGGCGCTGGCCGGGTACCTGGCCGGGGCCATCGGCGGCCAGGCGTTGGGCCGCCGGCTGGGGGTGCCCGCCGCGCTGGATGCGGGGGCGGCGCTGGTGGTGCTGTCCTTCGCCATCGGGGCCTGGAATGGCGGGCTGGCCTGGCTGGCCGCGGGCCGGCTGCTGGCCGGGCTGGGCGGGGGCTTCCTGATGGCGTTGGCGGGCCCGGCGGTGCAGGCGGGGGTGTCACGGGAGCGGCGCGGCGCCGCGGCCGGGCTGGTCATCGCGGGCGTGGCGTTGGGCATCGTGATGGGTGCGCTGGCCATGCCATGGCTCCTGCTGGGCGGGCCGGCCCTGGCCTGGGGTGGGCTGGGCGCGGTGTCGTTGGCGGGCTGGCTCTGGGCCCGGCGGGCCTGGCCGCGGGTGGTGCTGCCGCCCGCCGCACCCGGCATCGGCTGGTCGGCGGCGCTGAGCGGCTATGTGCTGTCCGGCGCGGGGGTAGTGGCGCCGATGGTGTACCTCTCAGACCTCGGCGTGCGCGGGCATGGGCTGGGGCTCGGCACCGGGGCCATGCTCTGGGCGGTATTCGGCGCCGGCGCGCTCGGCGGCACGCTGCTGGGCGGCGGAGCGGTGGATCGCTGGGGTGGCGCGCGCGCCATGCGGGCCTGGCTGGTCATACAAAGCGCGGGGCTGGCACTGCTGCTGGCGCCGTGGCCGGCACTGCTCTGGCCCGGCGCGCTGCTGGCGGGGTTTGCCGGCGTGGGCGCCACCGCCGTCACGCTGGCCATGCTGCGGCAGGCGCATGGCGCGGCCTCGGCGGCGCTGTGGGCGCGCGGCACGGCGGGCTATGCGGCGGCGCAGGCGGCGATGGCCTTCGCCATGGCGGCGCTGTTCGCCGCGGCGGGCGGCCGGCATGGCACGGTATTCGGGCTTGGCTTCGCGCTGTCGGTCGCCGGGTTGTGGGTGGTATCGCGGCGCCGCCGAAATGCGGTGAATTTCCTCTGATCGGCGCTACACTATGCGCATGAAACGCCCCCTCACGCGCCCCCTGCTCGCGGCCCTCCTCCTGCCCCTCGCCGCCGGCGCGACGGAGCTGCCGGTGCGCGCCGTCACCCTCTCCAACGCCGGGCTGATGCAGATCGAGCGCGCCGGCCAGCTGCCAGCGGAGGCTTCCGCCACGCTCACCATTCCCACCGACCAGGTCGATGACGTGCTGCGCAGCCTCGTGGTGCGCGACGCCGGCGGCACCGTGCTGGGCGTCTCCCTGCCGGCGCAGGACCTGGCCGAGGAGGCGTTTCGCGGCCTGCCGCTGCGCCCCGATGATTTTCAGAACCGGCTGACCATGCTGGCCGCGCTGCGCGGCCAGGCGGTGGAGCTGGGCGGCACCAACGGCCTGCTGCTGGACGTGACCGAAGCCGAGCGAACCTTGCAGGTGATGATCCTGACCGAGCGCGGGCTGGCGCAGGTGATGCTGCGCGAAGGTGACGCGCTGCGGCTGACCGACCCTGACCTGGCGGCACGGGTGGCGCGCGCCGCTGCAGCGCTGGCGGCCAGCCGCAGCGCCGAGACCCGCCGCGCCGAAATTCGCCTGCTGGCCAGCGCGGGGCGCGAGGTGGGCCTCGCCTACGTCACCGCAGCGCCGCTGTGGAAGGCGAGCTTCCGCCTGCTGCTGGCCCCGGGTGGCGAGCCGGCCGATGCGCGGCTGCAGGGCTGGGCGGTGGTCGGGAACCGCTCCGGCGCCGACTGGTCGGGGGTGCGGCTGTCGCTGGTCTCAGGCAACCCGGTGGCGTTCCGGCAGGCGCTGTACACGCCGATCTGGCGGGAGCGGCCGGAGATGCCGGTGCGCGGCGCCGAGATCATCCGGCCCCAGGCCGACACGCCTCCGGTACCATCGGTCGCCATGGCGCCCATGACCATGGCACGCAGCGGCATGGCAGCGCCTTCCCAAGCCCCCGCTCCCACCTTGGCCCCTGCCCCGCTGCCACAGGCGCTGGCCGAGAGCAGCGCCGGCCGGATCGCCTACACCCTGCCCGCGCCGGTGTCGCTGCGCGCCAGCGAGACCGCCAACCTGCCCTTCCTGGATGCGACCCTGCCGGCGGAACGGCTCTGGTGGGTGCAGGACAGCAGCGCGCGGCACCCGCTCAACGCCGTGCGCATTCGCAACGCCACCGGCGGCACGCTGCCGGACGGGCTGGTCACGGTCTATGCCGGCGAGGCCTTCGTGGGCGATGCCGAGCTGCGCGCGCTGGGTGAGGGCGAAACCAGGCTGCTGGCCTTCGCGCAGGATCGCGACGTCACGATCGGCAGCGCCCGCGCCACCGCCGCGCGCACCCAGCGCATCGTAGCCGGGCGCGGCGTGGTGATCGTCGAGGGTGAGGAGGAGAACACCCTGTCGCTCGCCATTGCGCCGCGTGGCGGGCGCGGGCCGCTGGTGGTCGACGT
>JACMRO010000339.1 GCA_014376425.1 Rubritepida sp. | reverse complement strand
GCCAGCGTCTGGTTTGTGAAGCTCGCGGACATCACGAAGCTCGGGTGGCCGGTCGCGTTGCCGAGGTTCACCAGGCGCCCTTCGGAGAGAAGGATCATCTTTTTGCCATCGGGGAATTCGATCTCGTCGACCTGGGGCTTGATGTTGTCCCACTTCATGTTGCGCAGGCCGGAGACCTGGATCTCGCTATCGAAGTGGCCGATGTTGCACACGATGGCGCGGTGCTTCATCGCCCGCATGTGGTCGGCGGTGATCACGTCCACGTTGCCCGTCGCGGTGACGAAGATGTCGGCGCGGCCGGCCATGTCATCCATGGTCACGACCTCATAGCCCTCCATCGCCGCCTGCAGCGCGCAAATTGGGTCGATCTCGGTCACCATCACGCGGCAGCCGGCATTGCGCAGCGAAGCCGCCGAACCCTTGCCCACATCGCCGAAGCCCGCGACGAGGGCCACCTTGCCGGCCATCATCACGTCGGTGCCGCGGCGGATGGCGTCCACCAGGCTCTCGCGGCAGCCATACAGGTTGTCGAACTTGGACTTGGTGACGCTGTCATTCACGTTGATGGCGGGGAAGAGCAGCTTGCCCTCGCGCGCCATGATGATGAGGCGGTGGACGCCCGTGGTGGTCTCCTCGGAGACACCCTTGATCGAGGCGGCCAGCTTGGCGAACCAGCCCGGCTTCTCCACCAGGCACTTCTTGATCAGGGCGAAGAATACGGTCTCCTCGTCATTGCTCGCCTTCTCCAGGAAGGCCACGTCGCCCTGCTCGGCGCGCAGGCCGTAATGGACCAGCAGCGTCATGTCGCCGCCATCGTCCAGCAGCATGTTGGGGCAGCCGCCGTCGGCCCATTCCAGCGTCTTGCGAACGTAATCCCAGTATTCCTCCAGCGTCTCGCCCTTGATGGCGAAGACCGGCACGCCGGTCTCGGCGATCGCGGCCGCGGCGTGGTCCTGGGTCGAGAAGATATTGCATGACGACCAACGGACGTCGGCGCCGAGCGCGGTCAGCGTCTCGATCAGCACACCGGTCTGGATGGTCATGTGCAGGCAGCCGGCGATGCGGGCGCCCTTGAGCGGCTGGCTGGCACCGAACTCGGCGCGCGTCGCCATCAGGCCGGGCATCTCGTCCTGCGCCATGTTGAGCTCCTTGCGGCCCCAGGCGGCGAGGGAGAGGTCCTTGACGATGTAATCGGGCATGGTGGCACGCGGCTCCGCGAATGTGATTGCGGCGCCCGTAGCATGTGGGAGACGGTGCGGCAACACATCCATAAGTATATCTTTATGTGTTGCGGGCGGGATTTCGTGTCAGGCCTCGTTCTGCCAGCGCCGCTTCATAGGTGGCCCAGCGCACCGGCTGCTCCTCGGCCAACTGCCGTAGCAACGCCCACGGATAGATGCCTGAATCGTGCAGATCATCGAAAACGATACGAACCGCGTAATGCCCTACCGGCTCGATGCGCATAATGCCGACCTGGCGACGACCGGCGACGATGACCTTCTGCCCGGGACCGTGCCCCTGCACTTCGGCCGAGGGGCTTTCCACCCGGAGATATTCCGCCGGGAGTGAAAAACGCGCGCCATCGGCAAAGCTAATGTCGAGCAACCGCTCAGCGTTCCGATAGACCAGCGCGGTGGGCGCGGTCACGGCTCGAGCTTGCGCGCCTCGGCCGGCAGCATGATGGGAATGCCGTCGCGAATGGGAAATGCCAGGCCCGCCTGCTCGCTGATCAGTTCGCCCGCGGCGCGATCGAAGCGCAGCGGACCGCGGGTGACGGGGCAGACGAGAATTTCCAGTAGCTTAGGGTCGAGCTGGGCCGATGTGGACATGCCTGTTTGGTAGCACGCGCATTACTCGCCCGTCAGCAGCGGAATCGACCCCGACAATGCATGACTAAATGGAGACGTTTTATGATTTTTGGGATGGTCGTTCCTTAATATTGCATGTAAGCTCACGTTTACGTGTGGAATCCGGCGCTGAGGGACAGACAAATGAGTGATGGATACCGGGCTTCCGCGCGGCTGGCGCTCTGCACGGCTTTAGCGCTGCTGCCACTGGCAACGCAGGCAAATTCGCTGGCAGAACTGGGTTTTCCAAGTGGGATGACGTTGCAGGGTTCACGCGCCCGGGGCGAGGTCTTCTTCCCCATGCCTGCCAACCCCGTGCGCCCGGAACTTCGCCTGGTGCTGAACCCCAGCCCGATGCTGGACCCGTTATCCTCGGTGCAGGTTCTGGCCAATGATGTGCCGATCGCGTCGATCCCAGTCCGCGATGGCCAGGCCAGCACCACCATCCCGATCCCGCCGGCCCTGGCCCGCACCGAATTCCTGCGCATCCGCTTCCAGGCCGACCAGGCGCTGCAACGTGACGTGCTGTGCTTCGACAACGATACCCCCAGCGTCTGGAGCCACATTCTGCCGGAGACCCGGCTGAACGTGGACAGCGAGGGCGAGGAGGGCGTGGGCGTGGTTTGGCGCCGGCTGGCCGGCCAGGTCGGCATCTCGCTGCCCAGCACACCCAGCCTGCAGGATATCGAGGCCGCGCTGTCGGTGGCGGTGGCATTGACGCAGCGTGGCGCGACACCGGTCATGGTGG
The DNA here is from genome assembly GCA_014376425.1 of Rubritepida sp. Lineage (GTDB taxonomy): Bacteria > Pseudomonadota > Alphaproteobacteria > Acetobacterales > Acetobacteraceae > Rhodovarius. The sequence goes on along the minus strand of JACMRO010000339.1, from coordinate 838 downwards.
GCCCGTCCGACCCGACCGCCGGCGTGGTCATCGGCCGTGGCGGCGCCCCGCTGGCGGTGGAGCCGCGCGGTGCCGGCGGTCAGCGGCTGCGGGTGGCCGACACGGCCGCCGCGCGCGCACTGACCACGGCGGCGACCACCATGCGCGCGGTGCCCAGCGCGGTCGGCGCCGGTGCCCCGCTCAGCCTGTCCGCCACGGCGACGGATGCGGTGACCTTCAACGACCTGCGCATCGGCCGGCCCGAGGTCAATGTCTTCTCCGAAGGGACGATGGAGTTCGAGATCCCGTTCACCAATCTGCCCTCCGGCCGCCGCCCGGTGGCGCTGCGGCTGTTCGGCCGCGGTCCGATCATGCCCGCCGGCAATGCAATGAGCGTGACCCTGCGCGTGGGCGACCGGATCATCTGGAGCGAGACCTATCGTGACCTGGTCAGCATGGAGGGCGTGCTCATCAACCTGCCGGCGGAGTTCACCCAGCACCGCATGCGGCTGCGGCTGCGGTTGGCGCGCATCGGTTTCAGGCCGGCCTGCGACAGCAGCTTCCTGTTCCAGCTCAGCGGCGCATCGCAGGTCATCCTGACCGATGGCTGGGCGCCGCCCACCGACTTCAACGGCTTCTACGTCAGCGGCGAGCGCCCGGCGCTGGTCCGCATCGACCTGCCGCCCAACGAGGCGGTGGCGGCAATCCCGGCCCTGGCCACCATCCTCAGCCGCGCCGGCGGCCGACCGCAGGCGATCGAGGTTTCGAGTGGCACCCGGCTCGACCGGCCCTTCCTGGTGCTGAGCCGGACCGCGCCGGCCGAGATCGAGGCGCGCGGCCTGCTGCGGCCCGATCTGGG
>JACMRO010000338.1 GCA_014376425.1 Rubritepida sp. | reverse complement strand
GGCCCCCCCCGCCCCCCCCGCCCGCCCCGCGCCCGCCCGCCCCCCCCCCGCCGCCGCCTGGAGTGGCGGCCCCCGCGCGGGAGGCCGGCCAGCCGCCCAGCGCGCAGCCGGCTGGCCCACCCTTCGATGAGCAGCCGCCCGGCCGCGGGGGTGTGCCCATCACGGCAGGGGCGCCAGGCACGGCCCCGGCAGCCAGCACAGGGCTTGCCGCCGATACCCGCATCGCCGTGCTGCTGGCGACCATCCGCACCCGCATCATGCGGCGCGCGGCGCATTGGAGCCAGCCGGTGGCGTGGCCGACACTGCCCGAAGCCGCCCCGCCGGCGCCCGCCCCGCCGGCCCGCATCGCCCAGGTGGCGGGCATCGGTGGCAGCGTGCTGGGCGCGGCGGGTGCAGCGCTGGACATGACGGGGCTGACCCGGGTGCTCAGCGCGAAATGGGAGGAGCGGCAGGCCGAAATGGGTAAGGTGAACATCCTGATCGCCGGGCGCTCCGGCGTCGGCAAAAGCACGTTGGTCAACGCCATCTTCGGCCGCGAGGTGGCGAAGACCGGGCTGGGCCGGCCGGTGACCGATAGCATCGTCTGGTACGAGCCGGACGACCTGCCGGTGCGGCTGTGCGACACGCGTGGCCTGGAGCTGGCGCGCTACGCGGAGACGTTGGGCGCGCTGCGGGACGAGATCAGGCGCGCCGACCCGCCCATCCACGTGCTGTGGTTGTGCATCGCCGAGCCCTCCGGCCGGATCGAGGATGCCGAACGGGAGTTGCTGGCGATGTGCCGGGCGCAAGGCATCCCCGGCATCACCGTGCTGACCAAGGCATGGCTGCTGGAAGACATGACGCAGGCCGCACGCGAAGGCCTGCCGGGCACGGCCGACGTCATCCGCGTGATGGCCCGCGGCGCCGACGGGGGACCGCCCAGGGGCCCGGCGGCGGAGCCGCCCAGGGGCATCGTTGAGCTTGTGCAGTCCACGCTGAAGCTGCTCGAGGGTGGCGCGCGCGACGCCTTCAACGCCGCCCAACAGGTCGACATCGAAGCCAAGCGCTCGGCGGCGCTGAAGGTCGCGGCGGGGGCTGCGGCCTCGGCCGGGCGGGCCCCCGCCACGCCGGTGCCGCTGGCCGATTCGGCCGGGGTGCTGACGGTCAATATCGGCATGATCGCAGGCATTGCGGTGGCGATGGGGGTGCCGCTCAGCCGCGCCAACATGCTGCCGGTGGCGACCTCGATCGTGGGTGCGCTGGCAGTGACCTTCGGCGCGCGGATGCTGGGCGGGTCGATCCTCAAGCTGATCCCCGGTGTGGGCAGTGTGGTGGGCGGCGCGATCAATGCCGGGCTCGCCAGCTCGGCCACCTACGGGCTGGGGCATGGCTTCACCGAGTATCTGTGCCGCTTCTTCCTGCGCGAGCACCGCATGCCCGCGGGCGAGGAGCTGGCGCGCGGCTTCCAGGCCTTCTGGGAGAAGTGGGACCGCAAGAAGGATGCGCCGCCGAGACACGGCGGATAGCGGCCGGCCCCCGCGTCATGCCGGTGCGCGTCGGTGCGGCGCGTTTGATGGCCCGGAGCGCCACCGTTATACAGGCGGGATGAACGCGATCGCCGACCGCTCCGCCGAGGCCCTGAACGCCGCCGCCCACGCAGCCCGCGCCGCTGCCGTGCCGCTGCCCGCCGCACCGCGCGCGATCAAGGACCACGCACTGCGCGCCGCCGCCGCCGCCATCCGCGCCCGCGCCGGTGAGATCCT
>JACMRO010000337.1 GCA_014376425.1 Rubritepida sp. | reverse complement strand
CGAATTGATGATGAAGGCACCGCGCGCCAGCAGCGCCATCGTCTCCGCCCTGATGATGGCACGGGTGTCGGACGTCAGTGGCAGCAGGCAGACCAGAATGTCGGTCTGCGGCAACATCTGGCGCAGGGCGCCGGCGCCGGCGAAACAGCGCACTCCGGGCATGTCGCGTGGCGTCCGCGTCCAACCCAGCACCGGGAAGCCTAGCGCCGCCACCAGGCCCGCGGCATGGGCGCCCAGCTGCCCCAGGCCCAGGAAGCCCACGCGCCGCCGTGCCGTATCGGGCGCCGGCAACTCGTTCCATAGCCGGGCTTCCTGCTGGGCGCGGTACTCGCGGTCCTGCCGGTGGAAGCGCAACACGTTCAGCAGCACCCATTCGCCCATGGCGGTGGTCAGCCTGGCATCCTTCAGCCGGACGACGGGCACGCCTGGCGGCGGGCCGGGCGGCCGCAGCAGGTGGTCCACTCCCGCGCCCATCGACACGAGCAATCCGAGATTCGGGTAGCGGCGCAGCTCGGCCATGTCGTGGCTGCTCCAGCACACCGCAGCCTCGATTTCGGCGGGGTCGCCGGCATCGGGAAACATCCGGATGTCCAGGGAAGGATCGGGCTCCAGCAGCGCGTCGCGCCAGTCGGCCATCGCACTGGATTTGGTGGAGAGCAGGATCGCCATCAGGCCGCCCGCAGCCCGCGGACGAATTCCCGCCAGTCGTCGCGCCGCGTCGCTACCCGCTCGGCGCCGTCTGGCAGTTTTGCGTATAGCGTCAGTATGCCCTTCGCCCAGAGTAGCTGGAACTGCATTTCATTGTTCAATACCAGGCTCGCAGTGCGGTCGAAGACGCCGGCCTTCACCTTCGGCTGCACCCGCGCCAGCCACCACCAGCAGCCCAGCGCCAACGCCGCGGCGCCGACGTAGAAATGAATGAAGGCGGTGGCGCCGAAGCTGCCGAACAGGATCACCGCCGCCGGCCAAAGGTTCTCCCAGTAGTCGTAGACCGGGCTGCCGGGGCTGTTCATCTTGCGGATGTGCACGCCCATGCGCACGCGCTCGGCGTTCAGCAACGCCCGCAATTCGCCCAGTTCCAGGCTCTCGACGTCAGGATTCATGAAGGAAGGCCGCTTGCATCAGGGCCTTCGTATAGGGCTGTTGCGGGTCGGCTGTCAGGGCCTGGGCGTCACCTTCCTCGACAATGACGCCGTCCTTCATCACCGCGATGCGGTGCGCCATGGCGCGCACCACCCGCAGGTCGTGCGACACGAACAGGTAGGCCAGGCCATGCCGCGCCTGCAGCCCGCGCAGCAGTTCGACCACCTGCGCCTGCACGCTGACATCAAGCGCCGAGGTCGGCTCGTCCAGCACCAGCAGCCGTGGCTTGAGCACCAGCGCGCGGGCGATGGCGATGCGCTGCCGCTGGCCGCCGGAGAACTCGTGCGGGTAGCGCGGCATCATGTCGGGCGACAGCCCGACCTCGGTCAGCGCCTGGGCGACGCGCGCCTCCCGGTCGCGCGCGCGGGGTTCGTGCACCTCCAGCCCTTCGCCCACGATGTCACCGGCGGTCATCCGCGGCGACAGGCTGCCATAGGGGTCCTGGAAGACGACCTGCATCGCCGCCCGCAGCGGCCGCAGCTGGCCGCGCGTAAGGCCCTGGATGGGCCGGCCCTCCAGGGTGATAGCGCCCGTGCTGTCCACCAGGCGCAGCAACGCCAAGCCCAGCGT
>JACMRO010000336.1 GCA_014376425.1 Rubritepida sp. | reverse complement strand
CTGGCGAACCGGCGCTGGATCCTGCGCGACTACGTCCGCGGTTTTGCCTATTGCCCGCTGCGGCTTTCCGGTGAGGTGGACCTGTATCCGTTGTGGATCGACGCCGCCTAGATGTGGCGCTATGTGGCGCGACGCGTCGCGCTGACCGGGCTGATGTTGTTCGGCCTGATCTGCATCACCTTCACCGTCTCCAACATCGCGCCATCCGATCCCGCTGCCCTGGCCGCGGGGCCGGATGCGACGCGCGACATGGTGGCAACTATCCGCCGCGAGTATGGCCTGGACCGGCCGCTGCCTGAACAATTCATCCGCTATGTGACGGGTGTCGTGCAGGGCGACCTGGGGCGATCCATCGTCAGCACCCGCCCGGTGACGCAGGATCTGGCGCGCTTCTTCCCGGCGACGCTGGAACTGGTGGTGTTGTCGATGCTGCTGGGTGTCGGGCTCGGGGTGCCGCTTGGCATGATGTCGGCCGTGTTGAAGAACACGGCGCCGGACCACCTGACGCGCTTTGCCGCCGTCTCGCTGGTCGCGCTGCCGGCCTTCTGGTTCGGCATCCTGCTGCAGCTGTTCTTCTCTGTCTGGCTGGAATGGCTGCCGACCTCTGGCCGGCTGGAGGTCGCGACCGCGCCACCGCCCTTCGTCACCGGCATGTACCTGTTCGACAGTCTGTTCGCCGGCCAGTTCAACACCTTCTCCCAGGCATTGGCGCATGCGGCTCTGCCGGCGCTGGTGCTGTCCTTTCCCTGCTTGGCCTCCATCCTGCGGGTGAACCGCGCCGAGATGATCGAGGTCTTGTCGGCGGACTACATCACCGCGGCGCGCGCGCATGGCATCGCCCGCCTGCGGGTGATCTGTGTGCACGCGCTGCGCAATGCGATGCTGCCGACCCTGGCCATGATCGGGCTGCGCTGGGGGTGGATGCTGGGATCCACCGTGCTGGTGGAAACCGTGTTCGACTGGCCGGGCATCGGGCTCTATGCGGTCTCGTCGGCCATTGCCGGCGATTTCAAGCCGGTCATGGGCGTCACGCTGCTGATCGGGCTGAATTTCATGGTGATCAACCTGATCGTGGACCTGCTGTATGGGGTGCTGGACCCACGGCTGCGGAATGCGCCATGAGCAGTGCTGCCGCGACGGCCTCCTTCACGCAGCGCCATGCGTCGGCGCTGCGGCAGGCGCGCTTCTTCGCCTGGAGTTTTGCGCGCAGCCCGTCCGCCCTGCTTGGCTTCGCGATCGTGCTGGTCTTTCTGTTCCTGGCGGCCATCGGCCCCAGCATCGTGCCCTATCCCGGTGACGCAACGGGGGCGATGAACCTTGCCAATCGACTGAAGCCGCCATCCTCGGCGCATTGGTTTGGCACCGATGAGATGGGCGGCGACCTGTTCTCCCGCGTCATCATTGCAACCCGGACCTCCTTGTGGGTGGGGCTGACCATCGTGGGCATCGCGACGATTGTGGGCGTGCCGCTGGGCATCGCGGCGGGCTATTTCGGCGGCTGGGTCCGCGCTGTGATCATGCGGATCACCGATGTCTTCCTCTCCGTGCCCGGCATCATCCTCGCACTGGCCATCGTGTCCGTGCTGGGACCGGGCATTCTCAACGGCGTCGTGGCGCTCTCGGTCGTCTGGTGGCCAGGCTATGTCCGGCTGGTGGAGGCCAAGGCGCTGGCGCTGCGCCACGAACCCTTTGTCGAGGCCGCGCGCAGCGTCGGTGCCACGCATACCCGCATCCTGGCACTGCACATCCTGCCCAACTGCACGTCCCCCATCATCGTCAAGGCTTCGATGGATATGGGGTTGGCCATCCTGGCCGCGGCCTCGCTCGGCTTCATCGGGATGGGGGCCAAGCCGCCGGCGCCGGAATGGGGTGCGATGATCTCGGTGGCGCGCACCTACATGCCCAACTGGTGGTGGTATGCGGTGTTTCCCGGCTGCGCGATCTACCTGACCGTGCTGGGTTTCAACCTGTTCGGCGACGGGCTGCGCGATGTGCTCGACCCCAAGAGCAGCCGCGGATGACGCCACTTCTCGACATTCGCGACTGGCGCCTCGCTTTTGATGGGTTCGAAGGCCGAGCGCAGGTATTGGACGGTATCAACCTGACCGTGATGCCGGGCGAGACAATTGGCATCGTCGGCGAGACGGGGTGCGGCAAATCGGTCCTCGCGCGGTCGGTGGCGCGCCTGGTGGACATGCCGCCAGGCCGCATCCTCGGCGGCAGCATCCACTTCGATGGCCAGGATGTGATGGCGATGAATGGCGCCGCCCTGGCGCGCCTGCGCGGCCATGGCATTGCGATGATCTTCCAGGACCCGATGACCTATCTGAACCCGGTGTTCAGCATCGGCGCCCAGATGGTGGATGTGATCCGCGCGCATGATCGCGCTTCCGGCCAGCGCCCACGCAATAGCGCCGCTGCCCGGAAAAAGGCCGCCGACCTTCTGGGTTCCATGCGTCTGCCGGAGCCTGCCGGGATGCTGGATCGCTACCCGCATGAACTCTCCGGCGGCATGCGCCAGCGCGTGCTGATCGCGATGGCGCTGATCGGCACACCACGACTACTGATTGCGGATGAGCCGACGACGGCGCTGGATGTCACTATCCAGGCGCAGGTGCTGCGCCTGATCGCCGAACTTGTGGCCATGCATGCTTTGACGCTGATGCTGATCAGCCACGACCTCGGGGTGATCGGCGCGCTATGCCGGCGCGTGGTCGTCATGTACGCTGGAACCATCGTCGAGGATGGTGAGGCCACGACGGTTTTCGCCAATCCCCGGCACCCATATACGCGCGGCCTGCTGGCCGCGGTGCCGGACCTTGAGAAGCCGCAGCATCGTGCGCAGCCCATCCCGGGCCAAATCCCCAACCTGCTATCGCCGCCTTCGGGATGCCGGTTCCACCCGCGCTGCGCGTTGGCGGTGGAGCAGTGCACGCGCGACAAACCCGTAATGCGCGACGTGGCCGGCCGCAGTGTCGCCTGTCACCTGGCGGAGCACGCATGACCGCGCTGCTGCAGGTGACCGGTTTGACGAAACAATTCCCACTGAAGGGCGGGCGCGTGGCGCGCGCTGTGGATGGTGTGGACCTGACGCTAGATGCGGGCGAGGCGCTGGGGCTGGTCGGTGAATCGGGCTGCGGCAAATCCACCGTCGCCAGGCTTGTGTTGCGCCTGATCCCGCCCAGCGGTGGCTCCATCCGCTTTGCGGGGCAGGAAATTTCGGCGCTGGGCGACACCGCGCTGCGGCCGTTGCGCCGGGGCATGCAGATCATCTTCCAAAACCCGCATGCCGCGCTGAACCCGCGCCGCACCGTGTTCCAGTCGGTGGCCGAACCCCTGGTTGTGCAGCGCGTCGCATCCGGCGCCGCGCTGCGGAGCCGCGTGGGCGCGCTGCTCACCGAGGTCGGCCTGCCCGAGACCTTCCTGTGGCGCTACCCGCACGAGCTCTCCGGCGGCCAGAAGCAGCGCGTCTGCATCGCGCGCGCCTTGGCGCTGGCGCCGAAGCTGGTCGTGCTGGACGAACCGACCAGCGCACTCGATGTCTCGGTGCAGGCGCAAATCCTGGAGTTCCTGCGGGAGCTGCGGATGCGCCAGCAACTGGCCTATCTGTTCATCAGCCACAATCTCGCGGTGGTGCGTCAGGTGTGTGATCGGGTTGGGGTGATGTATCTCAGCCGCATCGTCGAGGAAGGCCCGGTCGAGGCGATCTTCGCCGCCCCGCGCCACCCCTACACGCGCGCCCTGCTGGCGGCCATTTTGCCGCCACGTCCGGGCGTATTGCCCGCGGAAACCTTGGCGGGGGACGTGCCGAACGCGGCCGCCATCCCTGCCGGATGCCGCTTCGCGCCCCGCTGCCCGCGGCGAATGCCGATCTGCACAATTGATGACCCTGGGCTGAAACGGGTGGCGGGGGGCTCCCCCCACAGCGTCGCTTGCTGGGGGAGTTTTTCAGACTGATCTGCCGTGTGCGCTAGGTCACATACACGCGCCCGCACCCTGGTTCAGGGTTTGCACGCGCCGCGGCATCGCGTGTCGCGGGTACGGCCCACTCTGTCGGGTCGGAGGATACGCCATGCGCTTTCACTTTGTCACATCCGCCGCTCGCGCCGCGGTCGTCGCGCTGCCCGCCCTGTTGCCCACCCTCTTGCACAGCGGCGCCGCGCGCGCCGACGAGTATGCGCGGATCGAAAATGTGCCCATCGTCGCGGTACGGCTGGAGGGTGCGCTTCCCGTCGCGCCCTCAGTCGGCCTGCTCACGCAGCCATCCAACTGGGTGCGTGGCGACGCCGCGGCGGTGCTGGAGGCGGACCCGTCGGACCGCCGGACCGCGGAGAACGACAGACTGGTCTCCGACCTCGTTGGCAGTGGCGTCGCTGTGCTGGAACTGCTGCTGCCAGAGCAACCGGAGGCCCGCCTGCCAATCCTGTTCGGCGCTCTGCTCGCACTGTCGCGCGATGCCGGCGCCGGTCCTGTGGTGGCGCTTGGCACGGGACGGGCCGGCCAAGCCGTGATGGATGCCGCAGCTCCCGGCTTGACAGCGCGCTTCACCGGCGAAGGCGGGCCGCGCTTCACGATGCTGGTCGCACTTCGGCCCGGCTGCCACTTCGGCACCGAGGTTCAGTCCCCAATGGTGGTGTACGTCGCCGCTGGGCTGGCCGCGGGCGAGACTGACCCGACATGCCTGCATCAGGTCGCCCTGGCTCAGGACTGAGGTATCTGTGGCCGTCGTGCCGGAATGGCGCTCGGCGATATGCGATTCAGTGCGGTTTCTGGCCAACCTCCAGGCGCAGTGATCGCAGGCTTTCGGCGGCGCGTTGAGTGTGCCGCGCGGCGCCCATATGCCTCGCCAGCTGTTCTGCGGCGAGGAAGTCCTGTTCGGCCCGCCCCACATGTCCGGACTTCCATAGGATCAACCCCCGCACCCTTATCGATTCAGGGCGGCAGAAGAACTCGCGTGGATTGATCGTGAGCGCTTCATCGGCTGACACCAGCGCCGCATCGAAGCAGCCGGCTTCAACATAGCCCTCGGCCAGCCAGGTGAGGTAGCGCGTCATCGCGACGCGGACACCCTTCTCCTGCATCTCGGCGATACCCTGCCGCATCATGGCAACGCCCTCTTCGGCCGCGCCGAGACCCACCTTCGCGCGCCCCAGCATGATCCTGGAGCTCGCCGCGAACTGGGCGATGCTGTATTTGTCGCACAGGGCGATGCTGTCGAGGGCATAGCGCGCGGCCCCATCATAGTGTTCGGTAAGGTTCAAATACGCCGCGTACATGAGTTGGCCGTAAACGGTATCGAACGGATTGTCGTCGCCAGGCCCGGCGAACAACGCGCCTTCTATCCGCTGCTGCGCCTGGCCATCATCGCCAAGCGTCCAGGCAATCATGGCGGCATTGCCGAACGTCTGGGCGGCGAAGCCGGGTTGGGCAAGAAAGGCGATATCGTCGAAGTACGGCGCGCCTTGCCGGAACGCATCTTCCGCGCCGCAGATGTCGCCGATCCGGAACCTGGAGGTCATCTGCATCATGTTGGCCGTCGCGAGGTGCCTTGGCAGGCCGTTGACCAATGCCAGCTGCCCGAACTGGTTTGCGAGTATCCGACCCGCCTCGAAGTCGCCACCGCTCGATGCCGCGGCCCAACTCCCCCAGGCATGCAACAACTGCTGTTCGCTATCGCCGCTTTGGTCGGCCAGGGTACGCGCTCGCTGCGTTGCTTGCATCGTCTGCCTCGCCGACAGGCCCCGGGTGATTCGCAACGCGTCCGCATACGGGCTTTGTAACGCGAGTTCCCAGCGGTCCCGCCCGGGTGAGGCGGGCTGCTGTAGCAGGGCCGCGACTGCGGCCGCATAGGCATCCTCCGCCTCGACGAATGCATGGCGGTCACTCGCGTAGTGCCCCGCTTGCGTCCACGCATGAATCGACGCCTCGACCTCGCCGGCGTTGGTCCAGTGATAGGCCAGGTTTCCTGCCTTCGAAGGCGCCGAACCGCCGGTCTCATCCCGCATCGCGACAGCGACTGCCCGATGGAGATCGCGCCGCCGGCTTTTCAGCAGCGACCCATAAGCGGCGTCGCGTAGCATGGCGTGCCGGAACGAATAGGTGGTGCCGCGGCCGTCGGTCGGCCGCAGGATGTCATGCGTCCGCAAGGTGGCGATATTCGCGCGCAGCACGTCCTCCGACAGGTTTGATAGGGACATCAGGATGTCATGAGGGACCTGGCTGCCGATCACCGCGGCGAGTTGGGCGACGTGCTTTGCAGGGCCGAGTTGATCGAGCCTGGCCATCAGTAGATCTGCGAGGCTTACCGGCACCTCATTCTCGCTCGCTTGCGCATGCCCACCGTTGATCGGCCGCTGTTCGCGGAGCAGGAGGGCCAACTCGACGCCAAACAGCGGCACGCCGTCGGCACGCTGGATCACCCGGTTCAGGTCCTGCGG
>JACMRO010000335.1 GCA_014376425.1 Rubritepida sp. | reverse complement strand
GAAACCCGGCCGATGGGCTCGGCCATGAAGTTCACCGTGCTGGCCGAGGGCCTGGCCGATGTCATCCCTCGCCCGGGCACGACGATGGAATGGGACAGCGCCGCGGGGCAGGCGCTGGTGGAAGCCGCCGGCGGCCGGGTAACAGACATGGAGGGAGCACGCCTGGCCTATGGCAAGCCCGATTTTCGCAACGCGGGCTTCATTGCCTGGGGGCGGGATTGATGGCGCCGCGCATCTTCGCATGACCCGGCTGCTGCAGGACCCGGCCGAGGCGGCCGCTCTGCTGCGTGCCGGGCAGCTCGTCGCTTTCGCCACCGAGACCGTCTATGGCCTGGGCGGCGATGCCCGGAACGGCCGCGCCATCGCAGCCGTTTTCGAGGCCAAGGGCCGGCCGCATTTCAACCCGCTGATCTGCCACTTTACCGATGCGGCTGCGGCTTTCGCCGAAGTGGTCGCCAACCCGCGCGCCGTCGCGCTGGCCGCCGCCTTCTGGCCGGGGCCTTTGACGATGGTGCTGCCGCGCCACCCGCGCAGCCGCATCGATCTGCTGGCAGGCGCCGGGCTGGCTACGCTGGCGGTGCGGGTGCCCGCACATCCCGGCGCATTGGCATTGCTGCGCGCCGCGGGCATCCCCATCGCAGCACCTTCGGCCAACCGCTCGGGCCGCGTCAGCCCGACCACGGCCGCGCATGTCATGGAGGAGCTGTCGGGCCGCATTGCCGCGGTGCTGGAGGGCGGCGCCTGCGCTGTGGGGGTGGAGAGTAGCGTGCTGGACCTCTCGGCCGGCGGCGCCGTGCTGCTGCGGCCGGGTGGCGTGCCGCGTGAGGCGATCGAAGCGGTGATCGGGCCGGTGGGGGCCACGCTGCCGCCCGGCGCAGGCCCCGCGCCCACGCTGCGCAGCCCAGGGCTGCTGCTGTCGCATTACGCGCCGGCCCTGCCGCTGCGGCTGAATGCGACCCATTGGCGCGTGGGCGAGGCGCTGCTCGCTTTCGGCGCGCCACTGCCAGGAGCCGGACCGTGCTGGAATCTGTCCCCCGCCGGCGATACCGCCGAGGCCGCCGCCCGCCTGTTCAGCGGCCTTCGCTGGCTGGACGCGGAAGGCGGGCGGCTGGCGCTGACCGCCATCGCCGCCCAGCCGGTGCCGATGGCGGGCCTGGGTGCCGCGATCAACGACCGGCTGGCGCGTGCCGCGGCGCCGCGTGATGCCCCACCGGGTAGTGCTGCACCCCGGCGCTGACCGCAGCGGTCGGGTCATCGGCACCGCCTGCCGCCCGGATGGAATGGCAATGGTTAAAGCACAGGGCACAGCATGACCGCCTGCCCGGCGCTGACTGCCCTGGACAAGCCGCGGCGCAACGCCTTGGCTGCCCGCATGAGCCAACCCCGCGTGCCGTCCTGCGGCGAATTGTTCCTGGGCTTCCTGCAGATCGGCGGCCTGGCCTTCGGCGGCGCGGTGGCCTGGGCCCGTCAGGTCCTGGTCGATAGCCGCGGCTGGATGACCGAGCGCGATTATGCCGAACTGCTGGGCCTCGCCCAGGTGCTCCCCGGCCCAAACATTGGCAATTTCGCGGTGATGTATGGGCGGCGTTGCCACGGCCTGGCCGGCGCGCTGTCCGCATTAGGCGGCTTCTTCCTGCTGCCGCTGGGCGTGGTGATCTCTCTGGTCTTGCTGTGGGGCGAGTTCGGCGGCAACCCATGGGTGGGCGCCTTCATGAAGGGGGTGGCAGCGGCGGCGGCCGGCATGGCGCTGGGGGCGGCGCTGAAGTCCGGCTTCCGGCTGAAGCCGCCGCCCGAGCAGATAGCGGCCATTGTGGCCATCGCGGCACTGGCCGCCTGGTGGCGGGTGCCGCTGCTCTGGATCATCCTCGTCTTCGGCCCGCTCTGCGTGGGCATGTCGCTGCGCCGGGCGCTGCGGGTCCCTAAGGCTTGAGCCCGCACCCGATCGACATCCTGCTGACCTTCGGCCTGCTGTCCCTGCTGGCGGTGGGCGGGGCCAACGCCCTGGCGCCGGAGATGCACCGTATCCTGGTCGACAGCCGCGGCTGGCTGGACGATGCGACATTCAGCCAGCTCTATGCCCTGGCACAGGCCGCACCGGGGCCAAACATCCTTTCGGCCAGCGTGATGGGCATGGCGATCGGCAGCTGGAGCGGCATGGCGCTGGCCACCATTGGCATCCTGACGCCGGCATCGCTGCTGGCCTGGACCGTGGCAGGCTGGCTCGACCGGCTGCGCGGCGCGTGGTGGATCCGGCCGGCGCAGGCGGGGCTGGTGCCGCTGGCGCTGGGGCTGATGGGCGCGTCTGGTTTCATCCTGGGGGAAGCGGCGGCAAGCTTCTGGCTGGCGCCTGCCATCACGGCGGGCACGGCGCTGTTCAGCTGGCTCAGCAACCGCAGCCCGCTCTACGCCCTGCTGGCGGGCGGGCTGGTGGGCGTTGGGGTGTTCGGACTTGGTTTGCCGTGACGCCGGATGGTGCCCTCAGGCCTCGAAGCTCGGCTTCAGGGCGCCTGCGAGCCGGCGCCCGGTGGTGTGCCGGAAGGACGTGGCATCGCTGGCGACCTTAACGATGTTTTTCGGGTTCAGGCCGTCTTTCGTCGCGCCAGGATCGAGAGAATTTTTCGTAGGTCGTCCTGGCTGATTTCCTCCTCACCGGCAAAAGTAAAGTGGTGGGCGAAGCGCACCAGATCCCTGTTGGCCCTAGCCTTATCGAGCACCCGCCTTGTGCCGCCGAGGAGGGTTTATGCATTCATGATCGCGTTGGATTCCTCGACGCAAGGGCATCCCAGCCCTCGCAGATTTTTGCCGCCACCTGCGCCGAATTGGCCCCGTCGCCTCGCCCCCAGAACACGTGCGCCATCGGTGGGTCCCGTCCTACACTGGGCCAAGGGGAACAGGTTTCACCAGGCGCCGCAAACGCTGGACGACTGGGCGCCACCTTGTTCGGACAGCAATCTTCGCGCCGCGGCACCCGGGCGACACCGTCATCATGCGCTACCATCAGCAGGCGCGTTTGACGGGCCGAGGCGTGTGGCCTGCGCTTCATACAAGCGCTCGGTCTTCCATCCCAGCCACTGACTTAAATCAGGCAGAGCGCCCGCAACTCCCGCAGCAGCGCTGGTGGGAGCTCGGCGGCCCCATGGCCCTGCTCGAGGTCGGCAAGGTCGGCCGGCGCGTCGGCCGTGGTGAGGTAGCGCCAACCCTGAAATGCCTTAACCGGCCGCGCGCTCACCGGTACCAGCACCGGGTCCAGCACCAGCCCGGCGCAGGACGTGCCATCATCCCACCGGTCGCCGATGATGTCGGTGATGCGCTGCCGCACCTGCACGAAACCGCCTATCACCCAGTAGATACTGCCACCGGCGATGATCTCGTCCCGCCGCTTCGGCGTCGAGCGCGTCTGGTGCCGCAGCGGCGGATCAGCCGCCGCGCGCCATGACTGGATGGCGCGCAGCTGCCCCACCTCCTTCACGCCGACGGATAGTTTGAGCATGTGCAACATGGCGACGATCTGGGGCCTCCCGGCCGAGTCCGGCAAGGGGGCTCAGCCCTCGACCATGCCCCGATGTCCCTGGATCATCGCCAGGAACTCGCGCCGGGTCGAGGGGTCGTCGCGGAAGGCACCCAGCATACGGCTGGTGACCATCGACACGCCGGTCTTGTGCACCCCGCGCGTGGTCATGCACTGGTGCGCGGCATCCACAACCACTGCCACGCCGCGCGGCTGCAGCACCTCCTGGATGGTATTGGCGATCTGTGCCGTCAGTTTTTCCTGGATCTGCAGGCGCTTGCCAAAGGCGTCGACGACGCGCGCCAGCTTGCTGATGCCCACCACGCGCCCGGCCGGCAGGTAAGCGACATGCACCCGGCCGATGATCGGCGCCATGTGGTGCTCGCACACGCTTTCCAGGCGGATGTCGCGCAGCACCACCATTTCGTCATAGCCCTCGACCTCCTCAAAGGAGCGGAGCAGCACATCGCGCGGGTCGTCCTCGTAGCCCGCGAACCATTCCCGGTAGGCCTTGGCGACGCGTTTGGGGGTGTCCAGCAGCCCTTCACGCGCCGGGTCGTCACCGGCCCACAGCAGCAAAGTCTTCACCGCTTCCTCCGCTTGCGCCTGGGTCGGGCGCGGGGCAAGGCGGTTGAGCGGGGTGATCTTGTTCATGGCGTCCCGGCGTTCCTGGTAGCTCCCCGCCCGGCATGACGCCGGGCGACGGCAACCACGAATTGGGCACGAAACGCCGGCCCGCAACCCTTTCGGGTGGCGCTCAGTCGCGCGCGGCGGCGCCAAGCTCGGCGGCCAGCTCGGCCTCCAGGGTGGGCTCCTCCTCACGTACCACTTCCTCGCCGCGGGCCTGGCGCGCGGCTTCCTCGGCGCTGCGGGCCACGTTGACGATCACCGGGATTACGACCTCGGGGTGCAGCTCGACGCGGATGGACTTCAGCCCGAGTGTCTTGATCGGCTCGTCCAGCAGCACCTGCTGGCGGGTGACGGTCAGGCCGCCCTCCTTGCACGCATCGGCGATGTCGCGGCCCGAGACGGAGCCGTACAGCCCGCCGCTCTCACCCGCCTGGCGGATGATGACGACCGCCATGTTCTCAACCCGCTCGGCCAGGCGTTCGGCCTCGCCGCGGCGCTTGATGTTCTGCGCTTCGAGCTGGGCGCGGTTGGCCTCGAACTTGGCCATGTTGTCCTTGTTGGCGCGGACGGCGCGGCCCTGCGGCAGCAGGAAGTTGCGGGCATAGCCGGGCTTGACGGTCACCCGGTCGCCCATCTGGCCCAGCTTGTCCACGCGTTGCATCAGGATCAGGTCGATCATGTCAGGTCTCCATCAGGTTTGCGGCGGCGGCGTAGGCTTTTGCAGCCCGGGGCGCCGCGCCCATTGTTCGTAAAGGCCCATGCCCACCATGGCAGGGGCCATGATCTGCAGGAGAATCAGCATCAGCGTGTAGAAGCCGGCCAGGAACCAGATCCGGCCCTGCCTTTGCCGCAGCCGCCGATGGACGGCCGCCACGCCCATCAGGAAAAACGGCAGCAGCACCAGCAGCAGCAGCGACAGCGTTACAGCGTCACCGTCCACCGCGAAGGCTGCGCCAGACAGCAGCACCAGCGCCAGGTACCAGCCGGGCATCCGCGCCTCAGCCAGGTCGGGCGTGGGCGCCAGGTTCAGGCCGTGGCGGCGCAGCAAGCCCTGCGCCAACGCGGCATTGCCGATCGCCAGCGCCGCGACCCACAGGCCGATGGCAGCCGCCTTGACCCGCACCACGGCATCGATGATTCCGTCGGGCAGTGACCTGTCCATGCGGCCGAGCGCGTCGTTGATGGCGGCACGCAGCACCGCCTCAAAACCCCCGGCATCGGCGAAGTACAGGCTTACGGCGAGAAGCAGCCCGACCGGATAGAGCCCAAGCGCCGCGACCGGCGCCGAAACCGAACCGCGCCGCAGATACAGCGCCACCAGCAACCAGGCCGGCCAGCCGAACAGGGCCAGCCAGAACACCATGCCCAGCGTGCTGGAACCCAACGCCACCACCGCAGCACCCACGGCGACCGCCACCGCCGCCCAGGGCGCCCCGAAGGCCAGCCCAGCGCCGAACAACGGCGCCGGCGCCAACCACAGCAGCAGCCCGCCCAGCGGCAAGCCGCGCATTGCCCACAGCATCAGCAATGCCGAAGTCAGCCCCGCGGCCGAAGCCGCCAGCACCGCCGGATTGTTGAAGCCGTACACAGCGAGCCTAGTCGTTGATGACGTAGGGCAGCAGCGCGAGGAAGCGGGCTCGCTTGATCGCCACCGCCAGCTCACGCTGCTTCTTGCCCGACACCGCGGTGATGCGGCTGGGCACGATCTTGCCGCGTTCGCTGAGGAAGCGCGACAGCAGCCGCACGTCCTTATAGTCGATCTTCGGCGCCTGCGGGCCGCTGAACGGGCATGACTTCTTGCGCCGATAGAACGGCCTGCGAGCGCCGACGGCCGGACGGCGTCCGGCAATGCCCATTTCCGGGGTATCGCTCATCGTTCGTCCTCCATGCCGCCCATATCCGAGTCGTCACGCGGGCGGGCGCGGAATTCCTCGCGCTCGTCCCCACGCTCGCGGCCGCGGCCGGAGCCGAAGCGGCCGGCTGGCTTGGGACCACGGAAGCCACGCTCGCGGTCGCGGTCCTCACCGCGCTTGGCGAGGATGGCGCTTGGCTCCTCGACGTTGAGCTCCTCGATGCGCGTCGTCATTTCGCGCAGCACATCCTCATTGAGGCCGAGCTGGCGTTCGAGTTCGTGGATGGCCGGGGCCGGGGCGTCGATACCCAACAGCATGTAGTGGCCCTTGCGGTTCTTCTTCACCTTGTAGGCAAGACCGCGCAGACCCCAGTATTCGCGCTTCTTCACCTCACCGCCATTCTCGGCGATGAGCGTGGTGAGGCTGTCGGCGATGAGGTCGACCTGCTGTTGCGAGACGTCGTTGCGTGCAATGAACACGCATTCGTAGAGCGGCATGTGTGCTCCCTATGGGTTGGTTCAGCCCGTGCGCCCGGAATGGGCACGAAAATGGGCATAGCCGGCGCATGCCATGCGGCCGGCAGGGAAGTGCCGCGTAGACACCGTGGCGGCAGTGGAGTCAAGGCAGGACGGTGACGCCCTCGGCAGTGGCGCCGCGGGCGAGGGCAGCGTCGAGGGTGGCGAGGGGCCGGCGGCGGGCGAGTTCTAGCTGGGTCGCATCGTAGATGGTCAGACCATGATGACCTCAATCAGCCTAGCCCTGCGCTGCAACCTCTTCCCGCATTCCTTCCAACCGCAACCACTCTTCCTCCGCCGTCGCCAGCGCCGCCTGCTTTTCAGCCAGCAGCCCACTGCGCTTGGCAAACCCCACCGGGTCGCGCGCGAACAAGCCCGGGTCCGCCAGCCAGTTCCGCAACACGCCGATCTCCGCCTCCAGCTTCTCCATCACCCCCGGCAGCGTCTTCAGCGCATGCTGGTCCTTGAATGCCATCCGCTTGCGCTCCAGCACCGGCGCCACCGCCCGCCCCGCCCGCAACGGCGCCGCGCCGTCCTCGCGCGCTTCCGCCTGCACGCCATAGCCACGCTGCGTCACCATGTCCGAATAGCCGCCGGCATATTCCTGCCAGCGCCCGTCGCCCTCGAAGGCGATCACGCTGGTCGCGACACGGTCCAGGAAGTCGCGGTCGTGGCTCACCACGATCACGGTGCCGGAGTGCTCCGCCAGCAACTCCTGCAGCAGGTCCAGCGTCTCGAGGTCGAGGTCGTTGGTCGGCTCGTCCAGCACCAGCAGGTTGGCGGGCTGCGCCAGCGCGCGCGCCAGCAGCAGCCGTCCCCGCTCGCCGCCCGAGAGCAGCTTGACGGGGGTGCGCGCCTGCTCCGGCAGGAACAGGAATTCCTTCATGTAGCCAATGACGTGGCGGCGCTGGCCATTGACTTCCACCTGGTCGCCGGAGCCACCCGTCAGCACCTCGGTCAGCGTGCGGTCAGCGTCCAGTTCGGCGCGGCGCTGGTCCAGCACCACGGTGGTCAGCTCCGTGCCGCGCCGGATTTCGCCGGAATCGGCGGCCAGCTCGCCCATCATCATCTTTAGCAGAGTGGACTTGCCGGCGCCGTTGGGCCCCACGATCCCCACCCGGTCACCACGCATGATCCGCGTCGAGAAATCCACCACCACCGGCGTGTCGAACGCCTTGGAGACGCCCTTCATCTCGATCACCAGGTTGCCCGAGGTCTCGGCCGAGCTGGCGCTCAGCCGCGCCGCGCCCTGGGGGCCCATGCGTTCCCGGTGCTTGGTCCGCAGCGCGTGCAGATTGCCCAGCCGCTTGACGTTGCGTTTTCGACGCGCGGTCACGCCATAACGCAGCCAGTGCTCCTCGCGCACGATCTGGCGCGCCAGCTTGTGGGCGTCGCGCTCCTCCTCCTCCAGCACCGTGTCGCGCCATTCCTCGAATTTCGAGAAGCTCTGTTCCAGCCTGCGGGTCGTGCCGCGATCGAGCCAGACCATCGCGCGCGACAGCCGTTCGAGGAAGCGCCGGTCATGGCTGATCAGCACCAGCGCGCCCCGCATGGCGTTCAGCTCCCGCTCCAGCCATTCGATGGCCGGCAGGTCCAGGTGGTTGGTTGGTTCGTCCAGCAGCAGGATGTCGGGCTTGGGCGCCAGGGCATGCGCCAGTGCCGCACGCCGCGCCTCGCCGCCCGACAGCCGCGCCGGCGCCTCCTGCCCGGTCAGGCCCAGGTCGCCCAGCAACTGGTGCACCCGGTATGGCTCGTCGGCTGGGCCCAGGCCGGACATGACGTAGTCCTCCACGGTGGCGAAGGCCGACAGGTCGGGCTCCTGTGCCAGGTAGCGCATCGTGGCGCCGGGCTGCACGAACCTGGTGCCGCCGTCAGCCTGGGTGAGGCCCGCCGCTATCCGCAGTAGCGACGACTTGCCAGACCCGTTGCGCCCCACCAGCGCCAGCCGCTCGCCGGGCGACACGCTGAGCGTCGCCCCCTGCAACAGCGGGATGGTTCCGAAATTCGCGCGAATGTCAGAGAGGAGGAGGAGCGGAGGGGCGGCCATGGCCGGGCGTGTGCGGCCGCGCCGCGCCCTCGTCAACGCTTCCCATGCGGGGTGGAATCTTCTTAAGCTGAGAATATGATGCAGTTCGGCCTGTTCGACCACATGGATCGCGGCCCGGCCAGCCTGGCCGAGGATTATGAGCACCGCCTTTGCCTGGCCGAGGCGGGCGAGGCGCTGGGCTTCACCCGTTTCCATACCACCGAGCATCACGGCACGCCGCTGAGCGTGGCGCCATCGCCCAGCCTGTTCTTCGCCGCCATGGCGCAGCGCACGCGGCGAATGCGCTTCGGACCCTTGGTTTACACACTTCCCCTGTATCACCCGCTCCGCCTGGCCGAGGAGATCGCCATGCTGGACCAGATGTCCGGCGGGCGGCTGGAGCTGGGGGTTGGCCGCGGGGTGTCACCGCATGAGCTGCGGTTCCACGGCCTGGACCCGGCGGAGAGCCAGGCGCGCTATGAGGAGGCGCTGCGCCTGATCCTGCTGGTGCTGCGCAGCGCGGGCCAGGAGGTCAGTTTCACGGGCCGCTACTACAGCGCCGATGCAGTGCCGATCATCCTGGCGCCGGTGCAGCTGCCGCACCCGCCCCTGTGGTACGGCATCGCCAAGCCCGAGGCGCTGCCCTGGCTGGCACAGCATGGCGTGAACCTGGTCAGCAGCAACGCGGCGGCGGCGATGCGGATGATCACCGATGGCTACCGGAAAATTTGGGCGGCAGACGGCCCGATGCCCCTGCTGGGCATCAACCGCCACACCGTGGTGGCCGACAGCGACGCGCAGGCGCTGGTTATCGGGCGCCGGGCCTATGCCGCCTGGCACCGCAACTTCACCTTCGTCTGGCGGCAGAAGGGCGGCGCCCCGCACACCATGATGTTCCCAGAGGATTTCGACGCGCTACTGGCGCAGGGCAAGGCGCTCTGCGGCAGCCCGGCCACGGTGCGGGCGCAACTCGGCGCGCAGCTGCGCGAAAGCGGTTGCAACTACATGCTGGCGCGGTTCGCCTTCGGCGGCATGCGGCAGGAGGAATCACTGGCGGCGCAGCACCTGTTCGGCCGCGAGGTGATGGGTGAATTCGCCAATCTGCCAGCCGCTGCCGTGCCGATGCCGGCCATGGCGGGCTGAGCCCGCGCAGCCCCGGCGCTTGTTGCCCGGCCAATTCGCCGCTTCAGTGGCGACATCACGGGGCTGAGGGATCGACAACATGAATTTCACTGGCAAGCGCGTCGTCATCGCGGGCGGCAGCAAGGGCATCGGCCGCGGCTGCGCCCTGGCCTTCGCGGCCGCCGGCGCCCGCGTTTCGATCTGCGCCCGCGGCGAGGCGGCGCTTCTGGCTACCAGGGCGGAGCTGGGCGATGGCGGCCATGCCGCGGTGTGCGACCTGGGCGATGGGCCGGCGGTCACCGCCTACATCGAAGCGGCGGCCGCGGCGCTGGGCGGCATCGATGTGCTGGTCAACAACGCCTCAGGCTCCGGCGCGCAGGACACCGAGGCGGGGTGGGAGGCCGGCCTGAACGTCGATGTGCTCGCCACCACCCGCGCCAGCCGCGCCGCGGTGCCGCACATGGCGGCAGGCGCGTCCATCATCAACGTCAGCTCGATCAGCGGCTTCCGGCCCAGCCTGCGCACGCCGGCCTATGCCGCGGTGAAGGCCCTGCTGATCAACTACACGCAGAGCCAGGCGGCGGCGCTGGCGCCGAAGGGCATCCGGGTCAACGGCGTCGCGCCGGGTTCGATCGAATTCCCGGGCGGCTCGTGGGAGGCGCGGCGGACGTCCGACCCGGCGCTGTACGAACGCATCCTGGCCTCGATCCCGTTCGGCCGGATGGGCACGCCGCAGGAGGTGGCCAATGTCGTGCTGTTCCTCGCCAGCCCACTGGCGGGGTGGGTGACGGGGCACACCATCGTGGTGGATGGCGGACAACTGTTGGGCTGAACTTCAGGTTGGATGGCCGGTGGCGCGATCCATCGCCGGACTCAGGCTTCCAGACTCAGCCAGAGCGGGTTCTTCAGCTTCCCCAGGAACGCGGCATGCGCCGCCGCGCGGTCCTTCGGCACCAGGATCGGCCGGGCCACGCGGTCCTGCCGCGCCTCGGTCACCAGCGCCGGCCCTGCCGCATTGTTGCTGGCCAGCACCAGCCCCGGCTGCCGGCCGCCGCGCAGCTCCAGATATACCTGCGCCAGCAGCCGCACATCGAGCAGCGCGTTGTGGGTGGTACGCGCGCTCAGGTCGATGGCGTAGCGCCGGCACAGCGCGTCCAGGCTGTTGGGCATGCCGGGAAAACGCTTCTTCGCCAGCTCCAGCGAGCAGATCATCCGGCTGCGCGGCAGGGGCGCACGGCTGATCCGCCTCAGCTCGGCGTCGAGATGCCCGAAATCGAAGGCGGCGTTGTGCGCGATGATCGGCGCATCGGCCATGAACTCCAGCCAGGCGTCGACCTGCTGGGCGAATAGCGGCGCGCCTTCGACATGGATGTTCGCCATGCCATGGATCCGCGTGGCGTCGGACGGAATGTCGCGCTCGGGGTTCAGCAACGTGTGGAAATGCCGGCCAGTGGGCAGCAGGTTCACCAACTCGATCGCCGCGATCTCGATGATGCGGTGGCCGTCGGCGACCCCGATGCCAGTAGTCTCGGTGTCGAGCACGATCTCGCGCATCAGTCGCGGGCTTCCCGGATCACGCGCCTGATCGCGCGGTCGGCATGATGGCGCGAGATGCCGGTTCGCACCACCACATCGGCGCGCCGGCGCTTCTCGGCATCAGGCACCTGCCGGGCCAGGATGGCGGCCAGGCGCGCCTCTGTCATGCCCGGCCTGGCCAGGACGCGGCGGCGCTGCACCCGGGCGGGCGCCGAGACGACGATGACGAGGTCGAACTCGCGCCCCGTGCGGGTTTCGAACAGCAGTGGAATGTCCAGCACCACCAGCCGCTGCCGGTCGCGCCGGGCGCGGGCCAGGAAGCGGCGCTGCATGGCGCGCACCAGCGGGTGGATGATGCCCTCCAGCCGGCGCAGCGCCTCGGGCTGGCCCAGCACGGCGCGGCGCAGCGCCTCCCGATCCACCACGCCGGCCGCAACCGTGCCGGGGAAGGCAGCGCCGATCGGCGCCACGCCCCGGCCGCCGCGCGCCTGCAGTGCGTGCACCGCCGCATCGGCATCGAACACCCGCACCCCGGCGCGCCGGAAGCTGCGCGCGGCGGTGGATTTGCCCATGCCGATGCCGCCGGTCAGGCCAATCAGCTGCACGGCAGCCCGGCCGCCACCGCGTCATGCAGCGCCTGGTCCACCACGGGGTCGACGCCGAACCACAAGCGGAAACCCGGCCGCGCCTGATGCAACAGCATCCCAAGTCCGGGGACGACAGTGAGGCCCCGTGCCCGGGCGGCCGCCAGCAGCGCCGTCTCCCGCGGCACATAGACGGCGTCCGCCACCACCGCATGCGGGGCTAGGGGTGAAAGGTCGATCTCCAGCGGCGGCTGGCCGGCCATGCCCAGGCTGGTGGTGTTGACCAGCAACGTGGCCCCGGCCAGCGGCGGCGCGGCGGCGGTGCGCAGCACTACGCCCAGGGTGGCGGGGAGGGTGGCGGGGAGGGCGGCGGCCAGGGGGGCGTGCAGGGGGGCGTGCAGGGGGGCTTGCAGGGCGGCGGCCAGGGCGGCTACCAGCGCCTCGGCACGCTCCGCGTTGCGGTTGACCACCACCAATTCCGGCACGCCGGCCTCGATCAGGGCAACGGCGATGGCCCGCGCCGCGCCGCCGGCGCCCAGCAGCACCACGGGGCCGGGGCGCCAGTGCGGGGCATGGGCAGCCAGGTTCGCCATGAAGCCGAAGCCGTCGGTGTTGCTGCCGATGATACGGCCGGCCTCGAACACCAGCGTGTTCACCGCGCCGGCACGGGTGGCGAAGGCGTCGCGTTCGTCGCACAGGGCGAAAGCCGCCTCCTTGTGCGGGATGGTCACGTTGGCGCCGCGAAATCCCGCCGCCATCACGCCCCGCAGCGCCGCCTCGAATTGCCCCGGCGGCACCGGCAGCGGCACATAGGCACCATCGATGCCATACCGCGCCAGCCAGTGATTGTGCAGGTGCGGGCTGCGCGAATGCCCGGCCGGCCAGCCGAACACGCCCGCGACCCGCGCCTTGCCGGTTATCATTCCCATGGCCGCAACAAGCATCGAGTTGCGGACGGGGTCAATCTTTGCACTGCCCTCCCCCCACGCGGCGTGCTTCACTGCAGCAGCGCCACAGAGCGCAGAGATGGGGAGATTACGATGAGTGTGTTTTCAAGGCGCGGCCTGCTGGCCGCCGCGTGCCTGGGTTGTGGCGGCGCGCATCTGGGCTTCCAGGCCAGCGCGCAGACCGCCTGGTCCCCGCCGGCCGAGGCGCAGCGCTGCCCCAGCCGCTGGGGTGCGGCCGACCGTCGCGGTTCGATGAACCTGATGACGCAGGACCGCGCGCGCCGCGCCGCCGGCCTCATCCGCACCGGCGGCATGGTGGAACTGGGGCATGTGCTGAACATGCAGATGCCCTTCTTCGGTACCCGCCGCTTCGACGTGCACCAGAAGCCGATGTTCATGAACCCGGAGAGCAACCGCCGGGGCAGCAATGAGGAGGTGGTGGTGGGCGAGATCGGCCAGGTCGGCACCCAGCTCGACATGTTCCCGCACCAGACCATCGGCAGCCAGACCTACAACTGCGTGGAAATCCCCCGCATCAGCGGCCGCAACGGCTTCTCGGAAATGGGCGTGGACACGGTGGGCACCATCTTCACCCGCGCGGTGATGCTGGACATCGCGCGGCTGCGCGGCGTGCCGGTCCTGCCCATCGACCACGAGATCACGGTCGAGGATATCGAGCGCGCCCAGGCCGCCCAGAACGTCCGCATCGAAGAGGGCGACGCGGTCATCTTCCACACCGGCTGGGGCACGCTGTGGGGGCGCGACAATGCCCGCTATGTCAGCGGCTGCCCCGGCATCGGCGTGGCGGCGGCCGAGCATGTGCTGGCCAAGAACGTCATCCTGATGGGCGCCGACAACTGGCCGGTGGAGGTGGCGCCGAGCCGCACGATGCCCGGGGCCTCGCTGCCGGTGCACCAGATCGCGCTGGTGGTGAACGGCGTGCATCTGCTGGAGAACATGAAGCTGGACGAGCTGGCCAGTCGGGGCGTGCATGAATTCGCCATCGCCGTGCAGCCGCTGAAGATCCGCGGCGGCAGCGGCAGCACGGTGGCGCCGACAGCGCTGTTCTAAACGCAGGGCGCTTGGCGCCGGTCAGGCCTGCTCAGCCTGGCCGGCCGCTGCCCGCCGTCGGTCCGCCACCATCACGCCCGGCCGTGGCGGCCGGCAGCACAGGGCGGCCGCCAGCGGCAGCAGCCAGATCACCCGCGCCTGGTAGCGGTGATGCGGCTTGGACAACGCCCCGGTCGCCACCGCATTCGCCGTCAGCCCGACCAGCACGAACAACACCAGCCGCAAGCGCGCCAGGTCGCCTGCCCGATGCGCCCACCACCAAGCCATCAGCGTGGCCAGGGCAGCTGGCACGATCACCCAGGGATGCTGCCAGGTCAGCGCCATTGCCCAGCCGCGCAACCGGTCCTGCCACTGCAGCCCGGCTTCCAGCCGCGCCGCTTCCGCCGCGCCGAACACGCCCTGCACTTGCTCGCGCAGCGCCTCGCCCATCTCCTCGCGCCCCAGCACATCGCCGACCCGGGTCAGGAAGAGCTGCCTCCAGGCATTGCCCAAGGCCAGGCGTGCCACCTCGGCGGGGTAGGCCCGCAGCGCGCGACTGACGATCACGCCAGCCTCCGGCGCCAGGGAGATGGGGCCGCCCGGCTGCGAACCGTCCAGGCGCTCAGCCCAGACGGGGCCACCCGGCTCCCACAGGAATGCATCTGAATCGACGGGCAGCCGGCCGGCCCAGCGGCACATGTGCCAGCCGGCCGCCGGGCATTCCGCCTCGATCACCCGCGCCGCCGGCCCGTCCGCCACCAGCCGCGCCAGGGCAAAGACGCTGCCGAAGGGCGAGATCGCCAGCCGGCCATGCCCCACCCAGTTCAGGCCCAGCGCCAGCGCCAGCGCCAGCGCCAGCGGCAGGCCGGCGCGCAGTACCGGCCCGATCCGCCAGGTCAGCAGAACCGTCAGCCCCATCAGTGCCGCGGCCAGCGGCAGATGCGACAAATGCGCAGCCACACCCAACGTGGCCAGAGCCGTCAGCCATACGGTTTCCCACCGTGACAGCGTCGCGAAGGCCAACAGGTAAAGACAGAGGATCACCGCGGGCGCAAAAATGTCGGGCATCAGCAGGCTGGCCACCCAGGGCGCGCTGGTCAGCCCCGCCAGGCCCGCGCACAGCGCGATATGCCAGCGGGCGGTCGCCACCCCGCGTACCCCGCGCTGCACCAGCCACAACAGGTGCGACAGCCCCAGCAGCACAGCCAGAAGCGGCCCCCACAGGGTGAAGTGCCCGTGGAACAGGAGCAGGAAAGGCCCATAGACATATGGCTTGTCCCATACGAAGGCCCGCAACTCCGTTTGCGCGAGGAAAGCGCCGGTGTCGCTGAACAGGATCGGGTAACCATTCAGCAGGGCCGGCCAGCCCAGCAGGGCGGCGCCGGCCAGGATGGCCGCTACCACCGCGCGGTCGCCGCCTCATCCTCATGCCGCGCCTCGACCCAGCGCTCGCTGCCGTCGGCCAGCTCCTCGCGCTTCCAGAATGGCGCGCGGGTCTTCAGCCAGTCCATCAGGAAGGCGCAGGCTTCCAGCGCGGCGGCACGGTGCGCGCTTGCGGTCAGCACCAGCACGATGGGGTCGCCGGGAGCCATGCGGCCGACGCGGTGGATGATGGTGCAGCCGGCCAGTGGCCAGCGCCGCGCGGCCTCGGCGGCGATGCCGGCCAGGGCGCGTTCGGTCATACCGGGATAATGCTCCAGCACCAGCGCCGCCACGCCGTCATCGGCGCGGCACACGCCCACGAAGCTTGCGATGCCGCCGAGGTCGGTGCGGCCGGCGACCAGCGCGGCGCTCTCGGCCGCCAGGTCGAACGGCGCCGCCTGCACCGCGATGCGCGCCAACTCAGCCACCGGTCACGGGCGGGAAGAAGGCGACCTCGTCCTGGCCGGCCACGGCCGCATCGGCGCCGGCGAATTCCTGGTTCACCGCCGCACGTACCTGGCCAGGATGGGCGAAGGCGGCGGCATGGCCAGGGCTGCGGGCGCTGAGCCAGGCGACCAGCCCGGCCACGTCGCGCACCTCGGCGGGCGGCTGCACGACCTCCTCGGCCAGACCCACTTTCTGCCGGACCCAGGCGAAGTAGAGCACCTTCACTGCATCACCGTGGAATGATGACTTGCTGCGCCGGCCGCCCCGGCTCCTGCAGGATCTGCATGTTACCATCGCGCAGCAACACGCCGGTCTGCCCGGTCGGGCTGATCGTGCTGCCCACATTGCCGGTGCCGCCGGTGATGACGCGGCTGGAGCCATCGGGCGCAATGACGCGGCCGCCGGCCAGCGGCGGCCGGGCCATACCAAGAGGCGGCGCCACGGGTGTCACGGCGGGCGACGGCTGGTTGGGCGGCGGCTCATAGGCGGCGTCGCTGCCGCGCGGCCGGCGGCGGGGTCGTTCGGTGGCTGGCGGGGCTAGGGAGTCCACCCCAGGCCGGTAGCTGGGGATGCCGCGCAACGCTTCGTCAGGGTTGGCCAGGGTGGCGCGTGGCCCCTCGGCCGCCGGCCAGACGTTGCCATCCTCCGGCAGCAACGGCTCCGCGCCGCCCAGGCCGCTGCCGGCGCGCACCCGCGCCACGGTGATGCCATCGGCCACGCTCAGGGCCTCGGTATTGCCCCAGGGCGCCCCCAGCCGGCCACCCAGCGCGGCCATATTCTCGAACACACCACCGACACCGCGCTCCACCGGCGCGCAGGCGCCAAGGCCCAGCGCGGCACCCAGGCAGATCGTCGCCATCACTCGCTTCATGCCTGCGCCGCCCTCTGTGTTGCCCCGCAACATGTGCTGTCGGGTCGCCCGCCTCAAGGTTGCCGCCCGCGGCCATTGCCGGCCATCGCAGCGTGGCGCAGCCCCGCGATCCAGTAATCCCAGCCGGTGATCAGCGTCAGCGCCGCCGCCACCCACAGCATCGCCTCGCCGATCGCGGCTACCGGCAGGAAGCCCAGGCCGACCAGCGGGGCCCCGCTGTCGCCCGCCAACAATGTCCCCAGCGCGCCCATCTGGAAGCCGGTCTTCCACTTCGCAAGCCGGGTGACGGGCATGCCGACCCGCAGCGACGCCAGGTATTCCCGCAGGCCGGAGACCAGGATCTCGCGCAGCATGATGATGATGGCCGGCAACAGCGCGTGGTCCGGCAGCCGGTCGAAGCCGACCAGCAGCATCAGCGCCGCCGCCACCAGCAGCTTGTCGGCAATTGGGTCGAGCATCACGCCGAAACCCGAGGTGATGCCGCGCTCGCGGGCGATCTTGCCGTCGAAATAGTCGGTGATGGCGGCGGCGGCGAAAACCGCGCAGGCCGCCATGTCGCCGGCCGGGATGCGCAGCATGACCAGCCCCATCAGCAGCGGGATGGCCGCGATGCGGCTGAGCGTCAGGAGGTTGGGCAGGTCAGTGGGCACCGGATGGTTCTAGGCGGGTTTGCGGCCGCGGTCATGTCCACCCTTCGAACCGACGGGCGGCGCCTGCCAATCGGGCATGACCCGGCGCAGAAAGTGGTGCGACAACGGGACGGTGAAGGCGGTATCGGCATGCGCGGGGGTGTACACGACGCCCTTGCGGATCAGCCCGGCGCGGGTCGGGCCCAGACTGGTCACCTGCCGCCCAAGCAAGGCGGCGATGTCGCCGGAGCGATGCGGCCCTTTGCCAAGTTCCGCCATGGCGCACGGCCGGCGTCAGCTTGCCAAACAGCACCTGGAATAAGCCGCCATCCATTTTGGCAATCACCCGGAGGATGGCAAGTTCGTCATCCTGTCTGGTGATGCTGGGAACCTGGGCGACGTTTCAGCAGCTGATCGGTCCCCGCGCCCGGCGCGAATAGGTTGCTCCGCGGATCCATAAGCCAGTTACACTCGATTGAGGTAGTTTGACCCAGATTTCGATAAACTTACCAAACCCCTCCGGTTCAGGCGGGATGGAAGTGCTCGAAGATGCGACGGGCCAGCCCCGGGCCGACGCCCGGGCACTGCCCCAGATCGTCCAGCCCGGCCTGCCGCACCCCGCGCGATGAACCGAAATGGTTCAGCAGCCGCCGCTTCACCGCCGCGCCCACCCCCGGCACATCATCCAGTTCCGACTTGGTCAGCGCCTTCGAACGCCCTGCGCGATGGGTGGCGATGGCGAAGCGGTGCGCCTCGTCGCGCAGCCGCTGCAGGTAGCACAGCACCGGGTCACGCGGAGGCAGCTGGAATGCCTCGCGGCCCGCCAGGTGGAACCAGTCGCCCCCGGCCT
>JACMRO010000334.1 GCA_014376425.1 Rubritepida sp. | reverse complement strand
CGCCGTTGAGGCGGGTGCCGCGGGCGACGAGGCACACCCCCTTGCCCACCAATGCCCCGGGCCGCCCCGCGCCCGGCCACCGCAGGGTAACCAGGACCGGCCCGCTGGCGGCGGCGCGGCCGACAGCGCACAGCGCGCCGAAGCCGTCACGGGGCAACCGTTTGCGGCCCCGCACCCCGACCTTTAACACATGCCCCGACAGCGCGCGCAAGCGCCCGACGAAGTCCCGGGGCGTCAGGCGGTTGGCCGGCGCCACCACCAGGTCGCGGGCGAAGCGGTTGCCGATGATGCCGGGCTCGGCCAGCGCCCAAAGGCGGCGCGCCTCCCCGGCCGCGGGGGTAAGGATGTGCAGCCTGGCCGGTTCGGCTTTCGGGCCCCAGGCGCGCAACGCCGCGCCGCAGGCCAGGGCGACGGCCAGGCCCGGCTCATCCGCCGCGATCTGCAACGCCCGGCCATCCCGCAGCGCAGCCCAGGCCTGGCCACCGGCCGCTTCCGCCCCGCCAGCCAGTTCCAGCCCAATGGTCTGGCCGCGCCCGTCGAAGCCGCGGCGGAGCCCCACCGCCGCACGTGCCCCCAGGCCACCATCGGTGGCCGAGAAGGTGACGTGCAGTTCAGCCCTCGAAATGATCCGCCACCAACCGGTCCAGCAGCCGAACGCCGAAACCGGTGGCGCCCTTCGGCGCGGTCGGTAGGTCCTTGGTTGCCCAGGCGGTACCGGCGATGTCCAGATGCACCCAGGGGCGCCCCTGCACGAAGCGTTGGATGAACTGCGCTGCCGTGATCGAGCCGCCGGCGCGGGTGCCCACATTCTTCATGTCCGCAATGTCGGACTTGATCTGCTTGTCGTACGCCTCGCTGAGCGGCAGCCGCCAGCACAGCTCGCCGGTGGATTTACCCGCCGCCTCGACCTGGCCCGCCAGCGTGTCGTCATTGCTGAACAGCCCGGCGTGCTCGTGGCCGAGCGCCACGATGATCGCGCCGGTCAGCGTCGCCAGATCGATCATCCAGCGCGGATCGTACTTCTCGATGGCGTAGTGGATGACGTCAGCCAGCACGAGCCGGCCTTCAGCGTCGGTGTTGATCACTTCCACCGTCTGGCCGCTGGCCGTCGTCACCACGTCGCCCGGGCGCTGCGCGGTGCCGGACGGCATGTTCTCGACCAGGCCCACCAGCCCGACCACGTCGCACTTCGCGCGGCGCCCTGCCAGTGCCGCCATCAGGCCGATCACGCAGCCGGCGCCGGCCATGTCCCACTTCATGTCCTCCATGCCGCCGGCCGACTTGATCGAGATGCCGCCGGTGTCGAAGGTGACGCCCTTGCCGATGAAGCAGATCGGCTTCTCGCCGCGCCGTCCGCGGCCCTTGCCGCCCGAAATCCCGTTCCAGCGCATCGCGACCATCCGCGGTTCGATCGCCGAACCCATGGCCACCCCCAGCAACGCGCCGAAGCCCAGCTTGCGCATCTCCTTCGGCCCCAGGATGTCGACCTGGACGCCGAGCTTCTCCAGCGCACGGCACCGCTCGGCCATTTCAACCGGGTGCAGCACGTTGGGCGGCTCGCTGACCAGGTCGCGGGCCATGAACACGCCTTCCGCAACTGCCTTGAAAGGGGCGTAGGCGGCCCGGGCGGCGGCGGGGTCCGGCAGCGCGATGTTGAGCCCGCTGAGCTTGGGTTTGTCCTCTGGTTTTTCCTTGGTGCGGTAGAGGTCGAAGCGATAGCTGCGCAGCGAAGCACCCAGCGCCACCCGAATGGCCACCACCATGTCGACGCCATCGGCGGCGATGGTCGCCTCCGTCTCGCCGCTCACCAGCGGCCAGATGGCGCCACCCACCGCCTCGGCACCGTCCGGCGTCAGCGCGCCGGGGGCACCCATGCCCACCGCGACCAGCTTGGTGATGCCCAGGCCCGGCGCCCAAACGGTGGCGCTCTGCCCCGCGCGGCCCTTGAAGCCTGCCGCCTCCAGCGCACGGGCGACGAGGCCGCCGCTGGCGCCGTCCAGCGCCGCGTGCAGGGCGGAAGGAACGCCTCCTTCGCTTAGCAGCACCACCACTGCGCCCGCCTTGGGCAGGCCGGCCTTCACGAAGGTAACGTCGAGCATTTTGTCGTCCATCTTCTAAGGTCGCTCGGCATACCGCACCTGGCCGGCCTTGCGCATCCCCCGCCGCGCGGGCAACCAGGATTGATGCATGCGCCCGAAGCCCTGCTCGAAATCGCTGCCCGCCTGGCGGTGCAGGCCGGCCACGCCATCATGGCGGTGCGCGCGCATGGCTTCGAGGTCCGGCGCAAGGAGGATCGCAGCCCGGTCACCGTCGCCGACACCATCGCCGAGGCGCTCATCCTGGAGGGCCTGCGCGAGACCGACATCCCCGTGGTGGCAGAGGAGATGATGTCAGATGGCGCGCAGATGGCGGCGACCGCGCGGTACTGGCTGGTGGACCCGCTGGACGGCACGAAGGAGTTTGCCCGCGGCTCCGATGAATTCGTCGTCTGCATCGGCCTGATCGAGCATGGCTTCCCGCGCCTGGGCGCCATAGCGCTGCCAGTGGCGGGCAGCGTGTTTGGCGGGCTGGTGCCTGAGGCAGTGGCCTGGAAGCAGCAGGGCGATGTACGCCGCCCCGTGCGCGCGCGCGCCCGCCCGCCGGCGTTGACCGTGCTGGACAGCGCCAGCCACCCCAGCCCCGAGCGGGTCGCGCGGGTTCTGGCCGGCTATGCGCTGGCCGAAACCCGGCCGATGGGCTCGGCCATGAAGTTCACCGTGCTGGCCGAGGGCCTGGCCGATGTCAT
>JACMRO010000333.1 GCA_014376425.1 Rubritepida sp. | reverse complement strand
GGGCACCGCGCGAATAACTGCCGACGGTGGCCAGCAGAGTCAGCCCCATGGCGATGGACAGGCCGATCCGCACGGCGCGATGCGCTGACTGCATCCGAAGGTAATTCATCAACGGCAGCACGACGAGCAGCGCGGCGGCCAAGTGGTTGTTGTCGCCTATGACCGTCTGCGGCGGGCCCCAGACGCGGTAGTTGCCGCCCGTCATAATGGTGAAGATCCCGCCGCGAACCCCGTAGAACCCCAGCGAGATCACGATTACCCAGACCAGCGCATGGATGCGTCGCCGGGTGGTCAGCAGCGACATCGTCAGCAGCAGCCCCAGCAGCACCTTCATCACATACTCCCATTTCTCCCAGACCTGGGGGGGGCTGCCCAGCGCGGCTATCGAGGTCAGCGTCAGGCAGATCATCAGGAGCAGGATGAGGATTGTGGTAATATTCATGGGGGGCAGCCGAAGCTCACCGGCGACCAGGCAGCCGATCAGGGTGCAGACGAAGACAATCATCGCCCAGGGGAAATCGCCTGCTATCCCGTAGACCAGGCGGTGAGGGTTCATAAAGGAGATCCAGGACCAGAGCAGCACGCCGACGAAGGGCTGCACCAGCACGAGGCCCAGCAGCACGCTGATTACCGACAGGAAGGCCGCATCGCGCATCGCTCAGCGCCGGCCGCGCAGGGTGGACAGCAGGCGCTGCGCCTCCGCCTGGCCGGGAAAGGCGGCGGCGTTAACCAGCGCAGGTTCGAGCACCGCCAGCGCATCGGCCGGCTGACCGGCCGCATTGAGCGCAAAGGCCAGCTTGTAGGCCGCCTGCGGGTCGGGCATCGCCGCGCCGGGTGACACGGCCGCCTGGCGCAGCAACGGCACAGCGCGGGCCGGCTCACCGCCACGCGCCAGGATCCAGCCCAGCGTGTCGGCCGCATCGGGCGTCGGGTCGAGAAAGTAGGCGCGCTCGGCCAATGCCCGGGCGCGGGGTTGGGCGGGCTCACGCTCGCCCAGCAGCCACGCCAGGTTGTTTAACGTGGTCGCGTCGCTCGGCCGCCGGGTGAGAAGCGCTTCGAGCCGGCGTTCCGCCTCCGGCAAGCGCCCGGCCTCAATGTCGAGCTGCGACAGCATCAACCCTGCCAGGTCGTCTTCCGGCTGGCTGGCGAGCCAGTTGCGGAGCAGGGCCGCGGCGCCTTCCCTGTCGCCCGCGCCGCGCAGGGCATTGGCCCGTCGCGCCACCAGCAGGACCGAGGGCGCGGCCTGCTGCGCTGCCTCGAAAGCGCGTGCTGCGTCGGCCGGGCGGTTCGCCACCATCAACAGGTCGCCCCGCAGCGTGCCAGCGGCGGGCAGGGCACGCGGGTCGCGCGCCATGCGGTCGGCCAGGGCCAGCGCGGCCTCCTGGCCACGCGCTTCAAGAACCAGCGCGATCAGCGCCTCCTGCAGGCCGCCATCACCCGGCGCGTCGCGCAGGCCTTGTTGCAGCAACGCCTCGGCGCCGGCGCTGTCCCCCTTGCGGATCAGCAGGCCGGCCAGCAGCCGGCGTGCCGGCACTAGGCCCGGCGTTTCCGCCAGTAGACCGCGCGCGGCGGCTTCTGCGGCCGCCAGATCGCCGGTAGCGGCTTGGGCCTCGGCCCGGGCGAATTGCAAGGCCAGGCCGCGCTGCCCGGCGATCGGCGCCGCGGTCAGCACCCGCAACGCGCCTGCCGCATCGCCATGTGCGCGTTCGACTTGCGACAGCAACAATGCGAGGCTGGCTTGCGCCGGCGCCGCCGCCTGGGCACGGCGCAGGGCCAAGCGGGACTGCTCCGCGCGCGGCCTGCCAGGGGTGGCTGCGGCGGCCAGTTGCTGCGCCGCCTCCGCATTGCCCGGCTCGCGCGCCAGGCCTTCCACCAGCAGCCGGTCGGCATCGTCCTCCTGGCCACGCATTCGGGCCACCCGCGCCAGCCCCAGCCGGG
>JACMRO010000332.1 GCA_014376425.1 Rubritepida sp. | reverse complement strand
GGATGAGCTACTACACCGGTCGCTATGTCTCCTCGCACGGAGCCACGCACAACCGGGTGCCGCTGTCGGTCGGCGAGGTGACGCTGGGCTGGCACCTGCGGGGATCCGGCCGCGCGCTGATGCTGGCGGGCAAGACCCATGTGGTGCCGGACAAGCATGGCATGGCGCGGCTGCATGCGGATGGCGCCGATGAACTCGCGGTGCTGCTGCGCGAGGGCTGGTTCCAGCTGGTGGACCGCCACGACGGCCACCATGCCGAGCCCGCCAGCGCCTATGCCGACTGGCTTCGCGCAAAGGGCTACGACAGCGCCGACCCCTGGACGGACTACGTCATCGGCGTGACCGACGAGGCCGGCGAGACCCAGTCCGGCTGGCACATGCGAAACGCCCGCCACCCCGCCCGCATCGCCGCCGAGCATAGCGAGACCGCCTACACCACAGATTGCGCTCTGGAGTTTATCGAAGGGCAGGGGGCAGCGCCCTGGGTGCTGCATCTGAGCTACGTCAAGCCGCACTGGCCCTACATCGCGCCGGCGCCCTACCACGCGATGTACCGGCCAGAGGAATGCCTGCCGGTCTCCCGCCACCCGGCCGAGCGCGGCGCGCATCCGGTGCAGACCGCCTTCATGGATGAGGAAGTCGCCCGCAGCTTCCAGCAGCAGGATTGCATCGACACCGTGCGGCCCGCCTATCAGGGCCTGGTTTCGGAACTGGACGACCATCTTGGCCGCGTCTGGGAAACCATGGACAGGCTGGATCTTTGGCGAGACACGCTGGTCATCTTCTGCGCCGACCATGGCGACTACCTGGGCGATCACTGGCTGGGCGAGAAGGAGCTGTTCCACGACTGCATCCAGAAGGTGCCGTTCCTGCTGTGGGATCCCGGGGCGGTGCATCGGGGCGTCGAGGACCGGCCGGTGATGGCGGTGGATGTGGTACCGACCATCCTCGATGCGCTGGAACTGCCCGCGGCGCCGCACCTGATCGAAGGCCGCTCCCTGCTCGACCTCACCCGCGGCCGTGGTGCGCCCTGGCGGGACGCGGCCTTTTCGGAGCTGGACTGGACCTTCCGCGGCGCGCGGCGGCGGCTGGGGCTGCCGGTGGGCGGGCACCACGCCTGGATGGTGCGCACCGCAGCGTGGAAATACATCCACTGGTCGGGCGGCATGCCGCCGCAGCTCTTCGACCTGACGGCCGACGTGGAAGAGTTCTTCGACCTGGGCCAGGACCCGGCACACGCCGCCACGCGCGCGGCGATGAAGGCCCGGCTGCTGGACTGGTTCGCGGGGCTGAAACGCCGCACTACCATCACCTGGGCGGAGGCGGAGCGGGCGACCGACAACCACAAGGCCGCCGGCGTGTTCTTCGGCCAGTGGTGAACATGACTTGATTGCGCGCCGCTCCGCGTTAACTAGCGAGATAATCTGGGAGTAAAAATTGTGTCACAATTGACCCGCCGTGCCGCACTGGCCGCGCCGCTTGCGCTGGCCACGCCTGCCTTGGCGCAGGCCTACCCCACACGGCCAATTACCATGATCGTGCCTTTCGCCGCCGGCGGCCCTACCGACACGGTGGCGCGGCTGATCGCGCAGGAGATGGGGCGCGACATGGGCGGTTCGGTCGTCGTCGAGAATGTGGGCGGCGCCGGCGGCACGCTGGGCGCCCAGCGCGTGGCCACTGCGCGGCCGGATGGCTACACCATCCTGTGCCACCACATCGGCATGGGCGTGATTCCCAGCCTGTATCGCCGCCTGTCCTACGACGCGGTGAACGGCTTCGAGCCGATCGGCATGATCACCGAGGTGCCGATGACCATCGTCGGCAAGCGCGATCTGCCGGCGCAGAACCTAGCTGAGCTGGTCGCCCTGGTCCGGCAGCGGCGCGAGGGGTTGAACATGGCCAATGCCGGTATCGGCGCCGCCAGCCACCTGTGCGGCCTGTTGTTCCAGAGCGCGCTGGGTGTGCCATTGACCACCGTGCCCTATCGCGGCACCGGGCCTGCGATGAACGACCTGGTCGGCGGCACGATCGACCTGATGTGCGACCAGACCACCAACACCACCGAGCAGATCCGCGCCGGCACAATCCGCGGCTATGCGGTGACCACGACCACGCGCGTGAGCTCGCTGCCCGAACTGCCGACGGCGGCCGAGGCCGGCATGCCAGGCTTCGCGGTCAGCGTATGGCATGGGCTGTACGCGCCGCGCGGCACCCCGGCCGAGATCGTGACGCGCCTGTCCACTTCGCTACAGAAGGCGCTGGCGGTGCCCGCGCTGGTGCAGCGCTTCAACGACCTGGGCACCGCGCCGGTCACGGCGGAGCAGGCGACACCGGCCTATCACCGGCAGTTCTGGACCGCTGACATCGCCCGCTGGCGGCCAGTGATCCAGGCCGCGTCGGCCTACGCTGACTGAGGCCGCTCAGCGGGCGGAGGCTGCCACTGTGGGTTCCATCCGCACCAGGGTCGCCTGCAGGCGACCCCACCAGCGGCTGGCCAGTTCGATACGGAACGGAAGCGGCGGTGCGTTGGCCGCCGCCCGGCCGACCCAGGCGATGGTTTCCACCGGTTCGCGCATGCGGGTCTGGTCCTGATCGGCGCGGATACCCCCAAGCAGGCGGGTCTCGATGACGCAGCGCAGGGCCGGTGCGCCGGCGCCCAGGCCCTCTGGCACCGGCTCCATCCCCGCGGTGCGAACCGACACCTGGGTCAACCGGCGGGCGTCGTAGAGGCGGGTCTGGGCTTCACACCGCCCGCTTTGCGCCACGACGCGGGAGAGCTGGACCAGACCGGTCAGCGCATCGATGGTTCCGGGCAGCAGTCCAGAGCCCACTTCCTCTCGCGTTTCCACAATGTTGCTGGGTTCCAGCGCACTGACCACGGGCTGCCCGTCGGGCCGCCAGTCCAGCGTCACGACCCGGGGCTGGCCACGGAAGGTGCCTTGCGCGCGGTAGCGGCGTGGCCGCGCCTGGTCGCCCTGCCACACCCCCTCCACCACGGTACGCTGGCTGCTGGTGGCGAAAAGCCCGACCACGCCCAGGCTGCGCGTCCGCACCTCGACCGTGTAGGCTGGGCCATCGATATCGAAGATGAAGACTGCTTCCAGCGCCCGCAGCCCAGCGGCGCGTAGTTCATATGTGGCAGTCCAACTGGTGGCCTGGGCCGGGGCGGCGAGGAGCAGGGCCAGGCCGAAAAGTAGATTGCGCATGCAGCTTCATGTCAGCCCGCGCCCCGCGCGTTCAAGTGCCAGGCGGTTGACAGGCGCAGCATCGCCCCGCATATCGCCGCCTCTCCGGGCGCGTAGCTCAGCGGTAGAGCACTGCCTTCACACGGCAGGGGTCACAGGTTCAATCCCTGTCGCGCCCACCACCGCGCGATTGCAGAGCGACAGTCGCGCCCACTGGAAAACTGCCGCGCCGCTCACCACCGGGCGATTGCAGACCAATAGTTACGCCCGTTCGCAAACATCGCCGACGCTGATCACCGTGCCATTGCCAAGCAATCATCGCATCCCCTCGCAAACTGCGGCGACGTTGATCATTGTGTGATTGACAAACAATTGTCGCGTCCCTTTCCCGATCAGTCGCGACGGTTATCGCCGGGCGATTGCAGAGCAATCGTCGCGCCTCCCCCAGCTTGTCGCGACGCTTATCACCGTGCGATCGCAATCCTCGCCACAGCCTGGGAAGCAGCCTCCAGGCTCAACACAGGCTGTGGGTTGATTGTAGGGTAGGATGACCCGCCGCGATGAAGCTCAAACCCCGAGCCGGAATAACGGAAGTCGCCGACGATCTACCACCGCAGCCCGGCACCACCCACCCACCGCGCTGATGCAGACCACCAACGCACAGGCGCTACCCTGGTATCATTCGCGGTTTTTCTTCCGCCATTCATCGATGGTGGCAATCGCCTCCTGCTTGGCGACCCGCTCATGCTGGCCGGCCACGTCGCCGGTCTCCACCGGCTTCGCCCCCGGGCCGGCCCCGTCATAGGTGGTCCAGCGCCAGTTGTTGCGGCCCTTCAGCGGCCCAACCGTGTAGATGCAGCCACGATGCTCCGCCAAGATCAGGCATCCATCTTCAAGGCAGCGATGAAGGCACTCTGCGGTATCTCAACCTTGCCGAACTGACGCATGCGCTTTTTGCCTTCCTTCTGCTTGTCCAGCAGCTTCCGCTTGCGACTGATGTCGCCGCCGTAGCACTTGGCCGTCACGTCCTTCGACATGGCGGAGATGGTCTCGCGCGCTATCACACGACCGCCGATGGCGGCCTGGATGGGGATCTTGAACAACTGGCGGGGGATCAACTCCTTCAGCCGCTCGCAGATGCTCCGCCCCCGCCGGTCCGCTGCGTTGCGGTGCGCCATGAAGCTCAGCGCATCAACCGGCTCGTTATTGACCAGGATGGAAATTTTCACGAGGTCGCCTTCCTCGTAGCCGTCCATGGAGTAGTCGAAGCTGGCATAGCCGCGTGAGATGCTCTTCAACCGGTCGTAGAAGTCGAACACCACCTCGTTCAGCGGCAACCGGTACACCGCCATGGCGCGGGAACCCACATAAGTCAGCTCCACCTGTCGCCCCCGCCGCTCGTTGCATAGCGTCAGCACCGAGCCGAGATAATCGTCAGGCACGAAGATGGTCGCCTTGATCCAGGGTTCCTGAATGCTATCGATAAGCGTGCCATCGGGCATGTCTGCGGGGTTGTGCAGGTCGAACTCTTCGCCGTTTGTCCGCCGCAGCTTGTAGACCACGCTGGGCGGGGTCGCGATCAGGTCCAGGTCGAACTCCCGCCAAAGCCGTTCCTGCACGATCTCCAGGTGCAGCAGCCCCAGGAAGCCGCAGCGATAGCCAAAGCCGAGCGCCGCACTGCTTTCCGCCTCGAAATGGAAGCTCGCATCGTTCAGTCGCAGCTTCGCCAGGCCATCGCGCAGCTTCTCGAAGTCATCGGCGTCGATC
Source organism: Rubritepida sp. (assembly GCA_014376425.1). Lineage (GTDB taxonomy): Bacteria > Pseudomonadota > Alphaproteobacteria > Acetobacterales > Acetobacteraceae > Rhodovarius. The sequence continues at coordinate 7,294 of JACMRO010000332.1, read as the reverse complement.
GGGAACAGGCCGCACCACACCACCGGGACGGATGGTTTGAAGCCTGGAAGGGCGCCCTCCGCCGGGCGCCGGTCATCGGTGATGGTGTCGCCCACATTGGTGTCGGCCACCGTCTTGATGGCGGCATTGAGGTAGCCCATCTCGCCTGGTCCGAGGTAGTCGCGCTGCACCATCTTGGGCGTGAAGACGCCGACCTGGTCGATGAGATGGGTCATCCCATTGCTCATCATTCGGACCTTCATGCCACGCTTGAGGATGCCATCCTTCACCCGCACCAGGATGATCACGCCCAGATAGGCGTCGTACCAACTATCCACCAGCAGCGCCTTGAGCGGTGCGTCCCGGTCGCCCTTGGGCGGGGGCAGGCGGGTGACGACAGCCTCCAGCACACCTTCGATGTTCAAATTCGCCTTGGCCGAGATCATCACCGCCTCGGACGCGTCGAGGCCGATCACGTCCTCGATCTGCTGCTTCACCCGATCCGGCTCGGCCGCGGGCAGGTCGATCTTGTTGAGGATCGGCACGATCTCGTGGTTTGCGTCCAGCGCCTGATACACATTCGCCAGCGTCTGCGCCTCGACGCCCTGGGAGGCATCGACGACCAGCAGCGAGCCTTCGCAGGCCGCCAGGCTGCGGCTCACCTCATAGGCGAAATCCACGTGGCCGCGCGTGTCCATCAGGTTGAGCGTGTAATCCAGCCCGTCCTTCGCGCGGTAGGTCAGGCGCACGGTCTGCGCCTTGATGGTGATGCCGCGCTCTTTCTCGATGTCCATGGTGTCGAGCACCTGCTCGGTCATCTCGCGCGCTGTCAGCGCGCCCGTGGTCTGGATCAGGCGATCCGCCAGCGTGGATTTCCCGTGGTCGATATGGGCAATGATCGAAAAGTTGCGGATGCGTTCGAGCGGCGTGTCGGACATGGGATTTCCGGGGGAAGGGGGCGCCGCGACAGGCGTTGGCTTCACATAGTGCCGAAGGGCTGACTTGTCATGGCCGCCTCAGGCGAAGCTTAATGCCGAGGGAAGGGCGGCCCGGATGCGGTCGCCGGTCGGCACGGGTATGCCGGGCGACCGGGCGTCCACGATGCAGGCGCAGTCAGCGAGGGACAATGCCGGGTCTGGGCCGCGCTGCGCGATGTCCCCTCCGGGCAGACCTGCAGCTATGTCGGGCTGGCGCGAGGGCGCCGATCTGCCGCCATGGTCAGGCCATGGGGCAGGGGCAGGAACGAAGGGCGAAAGCCCGGAAGCTCGCCATAGCCGGGATGATTTCGATCGCGTCGAAGCGCCCATCGTGTTGGCGCTCCCCGATCAACTCGTCCACCGTGGAAGCGCCAGCCGGTATTGCGTTGCGCGGCAGCTGGCTGCGACGTACAGCCTTCACCCGCATCATCGCCCCAAAATGTCATCCTGGGCGGCAGGAATTTTTGCGCTGTCCAGGTGGGTGATGGTGCGGATGCCTTCGGCGCGGCCAGCCGGATGGCAGCGTCGACGGGCACCCGAAGGTGAGGCACTGGCGGATACCCCCAGGGCGGTGTTCAACGGCATTCTGCCATTGCCCTCACCATTGGCATCGGGCTGTGCGGTGGCGCAGAATGGGTTGATGAATTCCCCCCAGCGCATCGCCGACTTGCGCGCCGAACTCGCCCGGCTCGCTCTCGACGGGCTGCTGGTCCCGCGAAGCGACGAGTATCTGGGCGAATACGTCCCCCCCTCGGGCGAAAGGCTGGCCTGGCTCACCGGCTTCACCGGCAGCGCCGGCCTCGCCGTCGTGCTGGCCGGTCGCGCCGCCATCTTTACTGACGGCCGCTACACCACCCAGGTGTCACAGCAGACCGATGCCGCGGTGTGGGAGCGGCGCCACCTGATCGACGAGCCGGCGCCGGACTGGCTGCGTGAGCACGCACCGGGCGCGCGGATCGGCTACGATCCATGGCTGCACACCGAGGCCGCGCTGGCCCGCTATACCGGCGTGGTGCTGGTGCCGCTGGCCGCGAACCCGATCGACGCGATCTGGGCCGGCCGCCCCGCCCCGCCACTCGCCCCCGCCCGGGTCCAGGAAGCGCGACACGCCGGCCAGGTCTCGACGGAGAAGCGCGAGGCCGCGGCAAGGCTGCTGCGCGAAGCAGGCCAGGATGGCGCCATCCTGGCCGATCCGCATTCGATCGCCTGGTTGTTGAACATCCGCGGCGGCGACCTGGCGCACACCCCCCTGGCCCTGGGCTTCGCCATCCTGTCAGCCGATGCCTCGGTGCGGCTGTTCATGGCCGGCGCCAAGCTGGGGCCGGAAGTGCGGGCGCATCTGGGCAACGCCGTGGCCGCGGCGGAGCCGGCGGAACTGCCAGGGGCGCTGGCCGGGATGGCCGGGCGGCGGCTGCGGCTCGACCCCGACGCCACGCCCGCCTGGTTCGCCCAGAGCCTGCGCGATGCGGGTGCCACCGTCGTCGCCGGCGACGACCCATGCCGCATGCCCCGCGCCACCAAAAACCCTACCGAGCAGGAGGGTGCCCGGGCAGCGCACCGGCGGGATGCGGTGGCGATGGCACGCTTCCTGGCCTGGTTCGCCGAAGCGGCGCCGCAGGGCGGGCTGACGGAGATTGCCGCCGCCGAGCGACTGCTCGCCTTTCGGCGCGCCGTGCCGCTTTTCCAGGCGGAATCCTTTCCCGCCATTTCCGGCGCCGGCGAGAATGGCGCCATCGTCCATTACCGCGCCACGCCTGAAAGCGACCGGCCGATCGGCGCGCATGAATGCTACCTGCTGGACAGCGGTGGCCAGTACCTGGACGGCACGACGGACATCACCCGCACGCTGTTCACCGGCCCCGGCCCGGCGCCGCCGGCCTTGCGCGAACGCTACACCCGGGTGCTGCGCGGCCACATCGCGCTGGGGACCGCGACCTTCCCGCGCGGCGTAGCCGGGCCGCATCTGGATACGCTGGCACGGCGGCCGCTTTGGGATGTGGGGCTGGATTACGGCCACGGCACCGGCCACGGCGTGGGCAGCTTCCTCTCCGTTCATGAAGGGCCGGCGGCCTTTTCCCGCGCGGCGAAGGTAGTGCCGCTGGCGCCGGGGATGATCCTGTCGAACGAGCCGGGCTTCTATCTTCCCGGCCATTACGGCATCCGCATCGAGAACCTGCTGCTGGTGCATGAGGCGCCGATGCGGCCCGATCAGGCCAAGCCGTTCCTGGCCTTCGAGACATTGACCCTGGCGCCCTATGCCCGCGCGTTGATCGAGCCCGCACTGCTGACGCCCGACGAACATGCCTGGATCGACACCTACCATGCCCGCGTGCTGGGGGAGATCGGCCCGGCCTGCGATGCGCCCACCGCCGCCTGGCTGGGCCAGGCCTGTGCCCCGCTGCCCCGCGCGGCTTGATACCCCAAGCTGGCGCCGCGCCCACATGGGTGCTAACCGCGCGCCCTTCATTAATAAGCGTCGGAGCGGCCCTGTGGTTCTAGTCAGCGTCATCATGGGCAGCCAGTCGGACTGGGATGTCATGGGCCGGGCCACCGAGATGCTGGCCGCGCTGGGGGTGGAGCATGAGGCGAAGATCGTCTCCGCCCACCGCACGCCCCGGCGCCTGGTGGAATATGCCGAGGGCGCGGCGGCGCGCGGCATCGCCGTCATCATCGCCGGCGCCGGCGGCGCGGCGCATCTGCCGGGCATGGTGGCGAGCATGACGCATCTGCCTGTGCTGGGCGTGCCGGTGGGGAAGGGTGCGTTGCAGGGCATGGATAGCCTGCTGTCGATCGTGCAGATGCCCGGCGGCATTCCGGTGGGCACGCTGGCGGTGGGCAGTGCGGGGGCCAAGAACGCCGGGATCCTGGCGGCCTCGATCCTGGCGCTGAACGATCCGGCGCTGCGGGCCCGGCTGATCGCCTGGCGCACGGCGCAGACGGAGGCGGTGGGTGACGCGCCGGTCTGACGCCGGGACCGCCGCCGGCGCGGCGCTGCCGTTCGGCGCCACCATCGGCATTCTGGGCGGCGGCCAGCTCGGGCGCATGTCGGCCCAGGCGGCGGCCCAACTGGGCTACCGAACGCATGTCTACACGCCCGAGGCTGAAAGCCCGGCCGGCGAGGTGGCGTCGGCCGTCACCGTCGCGGGTTTCGAGGATTTTGCCGCGCTGGCGGGGTTCGTCGCCGCCGTCGATGTGGTTACCTTCGAATTCGAGAACATCGTGCCCGCAGTCCTCGATGAGCTGGACAGGCTGGGCGCCCTGTGTCGCCCCGCGACGATGGCGCTGCGCATCACCCAGGACCGCATCCTGGAGAAGCGCTTCCTGGGCGCCATGGGCATCCCGGTAGCGCCTTGGGGCTTGGCCACGGGCGTGGACATTCCCTACCCCGCGGTGCTCAAGACCAGCCGTCTTGGGTATGACGGCCGCGGCCAGGCCCGCGTGGAGAACCAGGCCGAGGCTGCTGCCGCGCTGCGCCAGCTGGCCCCGCACCCGCTGGTGTGGGAAGCGTTCATGCCCTTCACGTTGGAAATCTCGGCGGTCGCGGCGCGCGGCGTGGATGGCGCGGTCGCGGTCTACGATATCGTGGAGAACCTGCACCGCCAGCACATCCTTGCCGAAAGCCGAGTGCCGGCTCGCATCGCCGAGGCGACGCGCCATGCCGCCGAGGCGCATGTGCGCCGGGTGCTGGAGGGCCTGGAATTCGTCGGCGTGCTGGCGCTGGAGATGTTCGTGATGCCCGATGGCGCGATCATCGCCAACGAGGTGGCGCCGCGGCCGCATAATTCAGGGCATTGGGCGATGGATGCCTGCCAGGTCAGCCAGTTCGACCAGCATGTGCGGGCGGTGGCCGGGCTGCCGGTGCTGGCGCCGCGGCGGCATGCCGATGTGGTGATGGACAACCTGGTGGGGCCGGAGGGCGAGGCGCGTTGGGCGGCGGCGGTGGCTGACCCGGATTGCGTGCCGCACTGGTATGGGAAGCGCGGGGTGCGGGCGGGGCGGAAGCTGGGGCATGTGAACCGGCTATGGCCGCTTGGAACGCTCGCCAGGAAATGAGTTGCGGCCAGACCGTCCGTCGGTTCAAATTCTTGCTGTGCGCAGGAGGATGACGCCATCACCCCAACTCCCGAAGAGATCGAGGCGCTTCGCCGCGCCGAGGAAGAGGCCGGCAAGCAGCAGGCGCGCGTTGAGGCCGATGGCGATGTCGACCTGTTTTCCGGGCTCGGCGATCTGGTGGGTGCCGTCGGCAGCGCGGCCGAGGGCGCATTGGAGGTCGTCGGTGGCGTGCTGAGTGGGGTTGGAAGCGTGTTGGACGGGTTTTAGTCGCCAGTTCCTGCCACTTCCGGCATACCCTCTCGATATCCTCGGCGAAGGCGGCCGGTCCCAGACGGGCCGTGATCGGATGCATCGCCCTGTCAGGCGCAGCATTCGGCGGCGCCTGCTTTTCTCCCGGCGTTCCGTGGCAGACTGTCATGGCCATGGCTTTTCTGTCACGCCTGAGGCATAGAGCGCGCAACGCGGCCTGAAACAGCCGTGCCACACAACGGTGCGCGGCCCCGCCACGCCCAACTGCGAACCGGATTTTTCCGGCCCGGCATGGCATTTCCGGCCATGTGGGCGGCCTCAACCTCGCGCCATCACAAGCGTCGGGCCCATCCGCACCACATGCCCCGAAATGCCCAGCGCCAACGCAGCGGGTGCCAGGGTCCCTGCGCGCCGTCCAACTCGATAGGACGACGCATGTTCGACAAGTATTTCCGCAAGGATGTTTCCTGGGGCGGCCAGCTCCTCACGCTTGAAACCGGCAAGATCGCCCGCCAGGCCGATGGCGCTGTGCTGGCGCGGCTGGGCGACACCATCGTGCTGTGCACCGTGGTCGGCGCCCGTTCGGTCAAGCCCGGCCAGGACTTCTTTCCGCTGACGGTGAACTACCAGGAGAAGGCGTTCGCGGCTGGCAAGATCCCCGGCGGCTTCTTCAAGCGCGAGGGCCGGCCGAGCGAGAGCGAAACGCTGATCTCGCGCCTGATCGACCGCCCGCTGCGTCCGCTGTTCCCGGCCGGCTTCCGCAACGAGGTGCAGGTCATCGCCACCGTGCTGAGCCACGACCTGGAAAACGACCCCGACATCGTGGCGCTGGTTGGCTGTTCGGCCGCACTGACCATTTCCGGCATTCCCTTCATGGGCCCGATCGCCGGTGCGCGCGTCGCCTGGATCGACGGCGGCTATGTGCTCAACCCAACCGCCGCGCAGCGCAAGCTGAGCGACCTCGACCTCGTCGTCGCCGGCACGGCCGAGGGCGTGCTGATGGTGGAATCCGAAGCAAAGGAGCTGTCGGAAGAGATCATGCTGGGCGCCGTGAAGTTCGGCCATGACAGCTTCCAGAGCGTCATCCAGGGCATCATCGAGCTGGCGGAACACGCGGCGAAGGACGCCTGGGACGTATCGCTGGAAGACCCGGCGGCGGACGCGCTGAAGGCCCGCATCGCCACGCTGGGCACCGCCCAGATGGCCGAGGCCTACAAGATCACCGAAAAGATGGCCCGCCAGAAGGCCGTGGGCGATGCCAAGAAGGCAGTCATGACCGCGCTTGAGGCCGAGGGCGCGGACATCATCGCTGCCAAGGGCATGATGAAGGCGCTGGAAGCTGACGTCGTCCGCAACGCCATCCTCGACACCGGCATGCGCATCGACGGCCGCGACACCAAGACGGTGCGGCAGATCGTGGCCGAGGTGGGCGTGCTGCCCCGCGCCCACGGCTCCGCCCTGTTCACCCGTGGCGAGACGCAGGCGCTGTGCGTCGCGACGCTGGGCACCGGCCAGGACGAGCAGATGATCGACGCGCTGGCGGGCGAATACCGCGAGGGCTTCATGCTGCACTACAACTTCCCTCCCTATTCGGTGGGCGAGACGGGCCGCATGGGTTCGCCCGGCCGGCGTGAGATCGGCCATGGCAAGCTCGCCTGGCGCGCCATCCACCCGGTGCTGCCGGCGAAGGAGGCCTTCCCGTACACGATGCGTGTCGTGTCCGAGATCACGGAAAGCAACGGCTCCTCCAGCATGGCGACCGTGTGCGGTACCAGCCTGGCGTTGATGGATGCCGGCGCGCCGCTGCTGCGCCCGGTGGCCGGCATCGCGATGGGGCTCATCAAGGAGGATCGCGGCTTTGCCGTGCTGTCCGACATCCTGGGCGACGAGGATCACCTCGGCGACATGGACTTCAAGGTGGCCGGGACGGAGACGGGCATCACCGCCCTCCAGATGGACATCAAGATCACCTCCATCACCTTCGACATCATGCACACCGCACTGGCGCAGGCGAAGGACGGCCGCATCCACATCCT
>JACMRO010000331.1 GCA_014376425.1 Rubritepida sp. | reverse complement strand
TTCGGCGCGCGGACGACGCGGCCGGGGTTGAGCAAGGCGTTCGGATCGAATGCATCCTTCACCGCCTCGAAGGCGCGGGTGATGCGGCTGCCGAACATCGGCTCGCTGAATTCGGAGCGGACGATGCCGTCGCCATGCTCGCCGGAATGGCTGCCCTTGTATTCGCGCACCAGCTCGAAGCAGCGCTCGGCGATCTCGCGCATTTTCCGCACGTCGCCGCCATCCTTCATGTTCAGGACGGGCCGTACATGCAGGCAGCCGACACTGGCATGCGCGTACCAGGTGCCCTTCACGCCATACTCGTCGAACACGCCGGTCAGCCGCTCGGTGTAATCGGCCAGGTCGGGCAGGGCGACGGCGCAATCCTCGATGAAGGAGACCGGTTTGGCATCGCCCTTCATGCTCATCATGATGTTCAGGCCAGCCTCGCGCACCTCGGCGATGCGGGCCTGGAAGCCGGGGTCGGTGGCATGGACCACGGCGCCGGGCAGGCCCAGATCGGCCATCATCTCATCCAGGCGCCGCAGGCCTTCGAGCAGCGGCGCGTCCTCATGGCCATGGAACTCGACGATCAGCAGGGAATCGGGTTCACCCCGGACCATCTGATCGATCGTTGCACGGTAGATGGGGATGCTGCGGCCCAGATCGATCATCGTCCGGTCGACCAGCTCCACCGCCTCGGGGTTGAGCGTGACGAGGTGCTGCGCCGCCTCCATCGCCCGGCGGAAGGTGGGAAACTGGCAAATGCCCACCATCTTGCGCGGCTTGATTGGCCAGAGCTTCAAATCCAGCGCGGCCGAAAAGGCGAGCGTGCCCTCGCTGCCCACCAGCAGGCGCGCAAGATTGCCGCGGGAGACGCCGCGCGCACCAGCCAGGGCCGACCGCGCATCGGGCGTCAGCGCGTCCAGATTGTAGCCCCCCACGCGGCGCAGCTGGTGCGGGAAGCGCGCGGCGATCTCGGCGGCCTCGCGCTCGCCCAGCGTGTGCAGCCGCTGCACCAGATCGATGTTCGGCGTGCCCTCGCCGAACCAGTGCCGGCTGCCATCGGCCAGCAGCGCGTCGATCGCCAGCACATTGTCGCTCATCAGCCCGTAGCGGATGGATTTGGAACCGCAGCTGTTGTTGCCGGCCATGCCGCCGATGGTGCAGCGCGCCCAGGTCGACGGATCGACCGGGAAGAACTTGCCGTGCGGCTTCAGCGCCTCGTTCAGCGCGCCCAGCGTGATGCCGGGCTGCACCCGGGCCACGTCACCCTCCACGCTGACCATTTTCCGCAGGTGCTTGCTGCAATCCAGCACCAGGCCGCTATTCACCGTCTGCCCGCATTGCGACGTGCCGCCGCCGCGGGCGAGGACGGAAATGCCCTCCTCCCGCGCCAGCGTCATCGCCGCCTGCACATCCTCGATGGTCTTCGGTACCACGACGCCGGCCGGCATCACCTGGTAGATCGACGCATCGGTCGAATACCGCCCGCGATCGGCCGGATGGAACAGCACCTCGCCCTTGATGCTCTGCCGAAGGCGGGCGGCGAACCGGCTAGAGCCGGGGCTGGGGCGGGTGAGGACGTTCATAGCCGCGGTTCTACCCTGCCCGCGCGCGGGGCGCGCATGGATAAGCCTCATGGGTGGCAGATGGAGAACTCATTGGCATGGCAGTTGGGTCTGCGCCACAAACCGCCAACCCCAGGAGCAACCGATGGCCTATTTCGAAAGCAAGCGCACCGCCGGCCGGCACTACCTGCAGATCCCCGGGCCCTCGACGGTGCCCGACCGCATCCTGCGCGCCATGGACAACGCCACGATGGACCATCGCGGCCCGGATTTCGGCAAGTTCGGGATGCAGCTGCTGGAGAAGGTCAAGTTCGTCTTCAACACGAAGGGCCACGTCGTCATCTACCCCGCCAGCGGCACCGGCGCATGGGAAGCGGCACTGGCCAACACGCTCAGCGCCGGCGACAGGGTGCTGATGTGCGAGACTGGGCATTTCGCCTGGCTATGGCGCGAGATGGCCGAGCGGCTGGGCATCCGGCCGGAGTTGATCAGGACCGACTGGCGCCGCGGTGCCGACGCGCCGGGCATCGAAGCGCGGCTGCGCGAGGACAGGTCGCACGACATCAAGGCGGTCTGCGTCGTGCACAACGAGACCAGCACCGGCTGCACTTCGCGCATCGCGGATGTGCGCGCCGCGATCGACGCCGCCGGCCACCCTGCCCTGCTGCTGGTCGATACCATCTCGGGCCTGGCCAGCATGGAATACCGGCACGATGAATGGGGCGTGGACGTCACCATCAGCGGCTCTCAGAAGGGGCTGATGCTGCCGCCGGGGCTGAGTTTCAACGCGGTGTCCGCCAAGGCCTTGCGCGCCAGCGAAAGCGCCGGCCTGCCGCGCAGCTATTGGGATTGGGGGCCGATGATCCGGTCCAACGCCACCGGCTACTTCCCGTCCACCCCGGCCACCAACCTGCTCTACGGCCTGGATACGGCGCTCGACATGCTGGCCGAGGAAGGGCTGGAGAACGTCTTCGCCCGCCACGACCGCCATGCCGAAGCCACGCGCCGGGCCGTCCGCGCCTGGGGGCTGGAAGTCCAGTGCGACGATCCGCGGCACTATTCCTCGGTGCTGACCGCCGTGCGGCTGCCCGAGGGCCACAGCGCCAATGCGCTGCGCGCGGTCATCCTGGAGAAGTTCAACATGAGCCTGGGCAACGGGCTGGGCCAGTTGAACGACCAGGTCTTCCGCATCGGCCATCTCGGCGATTTCGGTGACCTCGAACTGGTGGCGACGCTGGGTGGAGTCGAGATGGGTCTGGCCGCCGCCGGGGTTCCGTACAAGCAGGGAGGATTGCAGGCGGCGATGGCGTATCTCGCTGGAAACGCTTAATCACATTTGCGTCATTACCGCGATATTTTTTGGCTTTTAGTAAGGGTTTCTATGGCATGGAAGGGTGATTGCGGCCGCGTCGCGGTGCATCCTGTACGCTGCACTGGAGTGACGCCTGATGCCGGCCGCGCCAAAGCCCGCCAATGAGGCGATCCGCCTCGCTCGCCTGCGAGCGTTGAACATCCTGGATACGGCACCGGAAGCGGTGTTCGACGGGTTCACCCGCCTCGCATGTTCAGTCCTGCAAGTGCCGGTCGCCGCCTTTTCCCTGATCGACGCCGATCGGCAATGGTTCAAGTCGTCCCGCGGCATGGAGGGGACAGAGACGCCACGCGACGAGGCTTTCTGTGCCTACACCATCCTGCAGCCGAACGAAGTCACGGTGGTGGCCGACGCCCGCCTGGATCCGCGCTTCGCCGACCACCCCGGCGTGACCGGCTCCCCCGGCATACGTTTCTACGCCGGCGCGCCCGTGCTCGACCGGAACGGCTTTGCTCTGGGCGCGCTCTGGGTCGTCGACCATGCGCCGCGAGAGCTGGACATGCAGGAACTGCAGCACCTGACCGACCTGGCGGCAGGGATCAGCGCCGCCTTGCAGCTGCACGGCGCCGTCCAGACACTCAGCGAGGCCGGCCGTACCGATCCACTGACCGGCGCCGGCAGCCGCGCGGCGCTGGACGCCACGCTGGCGCAACTGCGCGAGGCGCCGCCGCGCAACGGCGGCACCGCGGTGCTGCTGCTGGACCTGGATGGCTTTCGCCAGATCAACGACCGCTTCGGCCATGCCGGTGGCGACGCCACCTTGCAGGAGATGGCGACCAGGCTGCGCCGCACATTGCGGCCGCGCGACCTTCTGGTCAGGCTGGCCGGCGACGAATTCGCCCTGGTCTGCCATGGCATCGCCACTCCACAAGCCCTGCCGGCCATCGAGGGCAGGCTGCGCACGGCGATGGCGGACACCTTCGCGCTCGACGGGGTGGTCGTGCCGCTGCGCATCTCGATCGGTTCGGCGCTCCTCCCGCAGGACAATGCCGATCCGGAGGCGGTTCTGGCATTGGCGGATGCCCGGCTCTACGCCCGCAAGCGCGGCACCGGCGATGGCACCGCGGCGAACGCACCCCTCGCTTCGCCCGGCCGGATCAGGCTGCGCGAGGCGCTGCGGGAGGCGCTGCTGCCGCCGGGGCGCGAGCCTTTCACGCTCGCCTTCCAGCCGGTCATCGGCCTGGGTGAGTTGCGCCGCGCACCCACCCCCTGGAACCGCAACCCACCACCAGCCCGCGCCGGCGGCGGGCACGGGCTGGAGGCGCTGATCCGCTGGCCGTCGGACGGACGGCTCATTCCGCCCGGCGACTTCATCCCGATGGCCGAGGAAGGCGGGCTGATCAGCCATCTCGACCGCTGGGTGCTGTTCCGTGCCTGCGCCATCGCCGCCCTATGGCCGCGGCCGTGGAGCCTTTCGGTCAATATTTCCGCGGCCAATGTGGCGCTGGGCGGGATGGAGGAGATGGTGCGTGAGGCGCTGGCCACGTCCGGCCTGCCCGCCGCGCGGCTGACGGTCGAGCTGACGGAAACGGTGCTGGTGCATGAGCGTGATGGCGCTCTGGCGGCGATCCAGTCGCTGCGCGACCTGGGCGTCGGAGTGGCGCTGGACGATTTCGGCGGCGGCCATGCCTCGCTGACCTATTTGCACCGCTTTCCCTTCTCCGTCGTCAAGGTCGACCGCGGCCTGGTTCGCAACCTGGGCGAGGATGCGCGGGCGGAAGCGGTATTGGCCACGGTGGTCGAGCTGGGCCATACGCTGGGCGTGCCCGTGGTCGCCGAAGGGGTGGAGACGCTGCGCGAATTGCAGATTCTGCACCGGCTTGGCGTCGACCGGGCGCAGGGGTTCCTGCTGGCCCGGCCGGTGCCGGAGAACCAGGTGGCGCAGGCCATCGAGGCGGCGATCGGCGTGGTGGCCGGCGCCGAGATCATCATCGGCTGACGCTCAGCCCGCGCGCTTGCGAACCTGCAACGCCTGCCGAACATAGGCGCCGAAATCGCCGGATGGTTCGAACTGCGCGTTGGCCAGCAGCGCCGGGGTGAACAGATGGCTGAAACACCACGCCTGCCAACCCATTGCCGACTGGTCGAAGGCGTTCAGAATCGCCTCCTGGTAGCGGCCGCCGCCGGTCGAGCCATCGGCGCGCAGCGCGCTGGGCGGGTGGTTGCGCTCATCCCACCCGAATTCGCTGGCAATGACCGGCACGCGCTGGCCCGGCGTGATGAAGGCGTCCGCCCAGGAGATTCGCCAGTTGCTGTCTGGATAGGGATGGGTGGCGTAAATGACGTGGGGGCGGCGCACCGGCAGGTCAGGGGCGAAGGACAGGTCGTAGCCGAATTGCAGCCCGCCCACGACGACCGGCTTGGCTGGCGCCAGGCGCCTGATCTCGTCGGTGCAGGTCTCGCACCAGTTCCGCCAGGAAACCCACATCGGCTCGGTGTGGTGGGTGGTCAGCGCGCCGCCCGGCTCGATGTATTGCGGTTCGTTGAACAGCTCGAAGAAGGCGACCACCGGCTCCTGGCCGTAGCGCGTGGCCATGCTGCGCCAGAACGCATGTGTCTCGGCCGTGGTCGTCTCGAACAGGTTACCATAGCGAATGTCTTCGAGGACCTTGTACCGCTCGGTGGGCGGGAAGCCGATGCTGTGCCAGTTCAATGATAGGTACAGGCCGCAACGGCGGGCATAGGCCACGCAGGCGTCGATCGTGGCCAGCACATGCGCCTCGCCCAGGCGGCGCCACAACGCCGGCATGATGGACAGGCGCAGGATGTCGCAGCCCCAGGCGGCGGCGGCGTTGAACAGCCGATGGTCGAAGAAGCCGATCTGGGCATCGTTGGCGGTGGCGATCCAGACGATATCCGGCACCGCCACGCCGCGCAGGAATTGCTGCCGGCCACCTTCGGTGAAGATGCCGTTGGCGCGGGTGACCATGGGCGAGGGGAAGCCCGGCGGCAGGGGGTAGGCGGGGCGCGCCTGGCTGAGATCGGCCGGCCGCGGCGCCTCGGTGCAGCCGGTGGCCAGCATGGCCATGGCCAGCGGGCGGCGGCCCGGCCTCAGCGCGTCCACGGTGCCGTCGTGTCGCGGGTCACGAAGCCGATCGGCTGGCCGGCCGGTGCCATCAACCAGATGCTGTACTGGCCGCCGGCCTCAAGCCCGCCCAGGGCGAAGGCCGGGCTGCGCGCCGCGTCGCAGCCCACCCGCACCTGGGCGCTGACCGGATTGACGCTGCGCATCCGCGCCGCACCCGGGGCCACATCGGCAAATACCGCCTGCCCCGCCGGGTCGAGCGCCAGGCCGCCGCCCGCACAGTTGGCAGTCGCGTTGTAGAAGGTCAGACGCGCCCGGGTCTGGTTGAACTGCGTCTCATCGACCAGGGGGACGACGCGCAGCGCGGCGCCCGTGGCCAGCACGACCAGGGTGTTGAAGCTGCCGGGCTGCAGCGGCAGGCTGGCCTCGCCACGCGCCGCGCCGGCGCTGAGGGCCAGGGCGACCGGCCGGCCGGCCACCTCCAGCTGCACCGCATAGGGGCTGATGCGCTGCGCTGTGCCGGTGCCCAGGGTCAGCATGCCCGTAGTCAGCGTGCCCGGGTTCAGCGCGCCCACCCGCAGCGGCTCGCCAGTGCCGTTGGCGATGCGCAAATAGGCCGACCCCGCCGGCGGCAGCGGCTGGTACAGCACCTGTTGCGCCAGGGCCGGTGCGGTCAGCATCGCCAGCAGCAAGGCCCGGCGCATCACGCCCGCCGCGCCAGGCGGCGCAGCTCGTCGGTGAACTGCCGCGCGGGCATGGCCGAGCTGCCCCAGTAGCCGGTGTGGTCCGGCATCACTTCCATGTTGCCTTCCAGGAAATGCCAGACGATCAACTGCGGCCGCTCGTTCCTGAACAGGTCGCTCTTCAGGTAGTTCAGCAGCGTCGTGTAGGGCCCGAAGCGGCCGACCTGCACGGCCAGCGACACCGGGCGGTTCAGCTGGTTGGACAACATCGGCGGAAAGCCGAAGCCGGTCTGCATGAAGGAATTGCCGGCGATCACGCAATCCGCGCCATCCTCCTCGATCAGCCCAACGCCCTGCGGCGCGCCGGTGATACGGCGGACACGAAATTGCTCGAACGGGAAGCGGGTGCGCTGCGCCGGCGGCAGCATGCCGGCCAGGTCGTTGCTTTCGTAGCGCATCGAGATGTGGTCACCGAGCCGGGTGCCGGGCCGGCGTGGTGTGGGCAGGCGGGCGCGGTCGCGGATCAGCTTGGCCAGGTCGGTCGCCGCCGCGGCGCCGCCAGCCGGCGTCCAATGGATGTCGGCCTTGAAGAACAGCGGGTCGCGGCTAGACCGGCGCAGGGCGGCGAATTGCGCGGCGTGGTCGACCATCAAGGTGTCGCCGCGGCTCAGCTCCTCCATCAGCACGCCGTAGCGCGCCGTGGCATCGGCACTCGGCTGGAAGTCGGCCGGCAGGAACTCCTGGTAGACCCGTGCTTTGGTGGGCGTGACGCACAGCGCCACCTGCAGCCCTTCGCCGCGCAGGATGGCGATCGCGCTGTTGAGGTAGCGGCACAGCTCGCGCGTGCGGCGCAGATCGACGCTGCGAACGTCCTCCCAGGCGCCGAACAGCCAGCCATCGCGGCCCAGTATCACCTCGCCCTCACGCGAGGCGGGTGGGGCACTGGCGGGTGGGGCACTGGCGGGTGGGGCACTGGTGGGTGGGGCACTGGTGGGTGGGGCACTGGCGGGCCGGTTCTGGCCCAGCGCCGGGGCGGCCGCCGCCAGCCCGGCCAGCATGGCACGCCGGCCGGTATGCCGCGCCGGCCATCGCAGATCATTCATCGACGTCACGCCCCACCCTCCGCCTCCAAATCGACGCTGACCGTCAACCGGTGCGCGCCTCCGCCCAGTATCACTCCACGCAACGGAGAGATATCGGCGAAGTCCCGCCCCCAGGCCAGCACCACGTGCTCGTCGCGCACCACGATGGCGTTGGTGGGGTCCAGCCCGACCCAGCCATGCGCATCGCCCAGCCAGGCGCCCACCCAGGCGTGGCTCTGGTCGGCACCCCGGCGGCGCGGCTGGCCCGGCGGCGGCCGGGTTCGCACATAGCCCGACATGTAGCGCGCCGGCAGGCCCAGGCCCCGCAGGGCGGAGAGCATCAGATGGGTGAAATCCTGGCACACGCCGCGTTTCAGCCGCAGAATCTCCTCGACCTTGGTCGACGTGCTGGTGACGCCGGCCTGAAAGCGGAATTCCCGGGTGATCCGGCTGTTCAGCTCCAGCAGCGCCGCCAGGATCGGCCGGCCGGGGGTGAAGCACGGCCGGGCGTAATCCGCCGCTGCAGCCAGCACCGGGGCGTGGCTGGAGCCGAACAGGAACTCCGCCGCCTCACCATCCGGCGCGGCGGCGGCCACATCCTCCCACGCCATGGTGTCCTCCGCCGGCGGCGGCGGGGCGAAATCCACCGATACGAGCGATTCGGCGACGACCTCGAAATGCTTGTGCGGCGCGGCCAGAAAGATACGCGTGGTGGCGTTGCCATAATGGTCGTGCGTCTCGGTCGCATGGTCGGGCGACGGCAGGCAGCGGATGCGGGCGTTCATGACCCGTTGCCCCGGTAGCGCCCGCGGCTTGAGGTGCAGCAGGTGGGAAGCGAGGTCGACCGGCTTGTCATAACGGTAGGTGGTGACGTGGCGCACCCGGTAGATCATGCCGGCACCACCTCGGCCGGTTCATCGTCCAGCCCCAGCACCTGCGCCGCGGGCAACAGGGCGAAGTAACGGCGGAAGACGGCGTTGCTGAGCTCCCCCAGCGCGTCGGCCATCGCGGCCAGGCGCGGCGGCAGCTCGCTCGCGGCCTGCGCCTGGTCGGCCGCTGCCAGGAGGTCATCGACCACCGCGGCCGCCGCCTGCGCAAGGTCGCCGGCCTGCTCGATCAGCGTATCCTCGGCGCTGCCCGCGATGCCGGCCAGCGCCTCGCCGATAGCGGCCATCTGGAAAGCCAGGCCGCGGGGATTGGACGGGTCCGCCAGCACCAGGTCCAGCACCGGCGCCGGCTGCAGCACCGCCAGGTAGCGGTTGCGATAGGTGATCACGCTGTCGCACAGCTCCAGCACCAGGCGCAGGCCGGCCTCGATGCGGGCCGGCGGCTGTTCCAACACCAGGCCGATCTCGGCCAGCACCGCCTGCGCCCGCTCCAGCCGCCGGCCCAGCTCGAGGAACAGCCAGCCACCGCCGCGCGTCATGTTTTCGCTGGCGACGCCGGCCACCGCGGTGGCGAAGCGCAGATTGGCGATCATCGCACGGCTCAGCGCCTCCAGCCCCGTCCCTGCCGTGTCGCCGGCGGCGCGGGCGGCGCGCAGGGTCTGCACGAAGGTCGCGTGCATATCGTCGGTCAGCCGGTCGCGCACCGTCGCCGTGAGCGATGCGATACGGCTCTGCAGCCGGCCAACGCGCCCCTCAGGCGTGACCGCCAGGGCCAGCGCCGCGGCCAGCGCGGTGGTGCTGCCACCGCTGGGGCGGGCCTCCTCCTCGATGATGCCGGCCTCCACCAGGCAGCTTGCCAGCGCCGCCAACTCCGCCACCTCGCGCGGTAGCGGCACGCCGCGCCGCAGCCGGCTCAGCGTGGCGCGCATTAGCCGGGCGGCGCGGTCCAGCCGTTCGACATAGCGGCCCAGCCAGAACAGATTATCTGCCACGCGCGACGGCAGGGCGCCCGAATCGCGCCGGATGGAGATCGGCGGCAGGTGTTGCGCCGCGGGGCCGATGATCGGCCCATTCTCGTCACTCAACACCCACACATCCTTGCACCAGCCCGACCGCGGCAGCCGCCCGGCCATCGGCGCCACGTCATCCAGCACCCGCGCCAGGCCGCCTGGCATGGCATGCCAGCGGTCGCCATCGCTGAAGCCGAACAGCCGCAACGCCACCGGCAGCGGCGCCAGCGTGACACCCGAGAAACATGGCGCGACCGATGCCGGGGGAAGCTGGGTCGCGGCAAATCCCGAAGGGTTGGCCAGCACCGCCGCCCGCAGCGCGCCGTCCAGCCGGGCGCCGGGCGCCGCCCCATCCATGGCTGGGCGGATCAGCGGTGCCTCGGGCCCGGCCAGCGCCCGGGCGGCAGCGCCGGGGCTACCCAGCCACTCCGTAGGCAGGCTCTCCAGCCACAATCTCTCGCCCAGCAGCCGCTCGCACAGTGCGGGCAGGAACGCCGCGAGCGCGGGGCTTTCCGCCCAGCCGGCGCCAGGCGCATTGACCAGGGACAAAGCGCCATGCCGCGCCGCATCCAGCAGCCCCGGCACGCCGTCGCCGGCATCCGCCTCGGCGAATTCCAGCGGGTCCAGCGTGGTCGCCTCGACCCGGCTGACCAGCACGTCCACCGGCTGCAAGCCCTGCATCGTCTTCAGGAACAACGCGCCGCCACGCACCGTCAGATCACCCGGCTCGACCAGTGCTGCCGAGATTTCCCGGCTCAGCACGACATGCTCGAACCAGTGCGGATGGTCGTGGCCGGCACTGAGCAGCGCCACCGCCGGCGCTGCCTCGGCATGCCCGGCCCTGGGGGGGGCCAAACGCTGCAGACTGTCCTGCCACAGCTCGAAAAAGGTCGACAGACCGCGTGGGCGCGAGGCGCGGAACGCCTCGGGCATCGCCTCGCCCATCAGGCGGCGATTCTCCCGCGCATGTCCCAGCCCCGACACCAGGGCGGTGCGGTCGCTCATCACCCGCCAGATGCCGTCCGGGCAGCGCAGCAGCTCGGCCGCGTACAGACGCAGTACCGGCCGCCGCGGCGGCGCGGCCGCACGCCGCCAAACCCGCAAGAACGCCGGATTGCCGAAGACCAGCGCCGCCGGCAGCAAACCCTCGCGCACGCAGTCCTGCGGTCCGTAGACATCGGCCAGCAAAACCTCCAGCAGCCGCGCCCGCTGCGCCAGGCCGGATTCCAGGGCCGCAAACTCATCCGCCGGCAGGGGCAACGGTACCGGATCGCATCGCCACCCCACCGCGGCCGATTTCGACCCGGGCAGGATGGAGGCAACCCCCTCCTCCTCCGCCGCACGCTGCAACCGCCTGGCACGCTCCTCCAGTTGGGGCCGCCCCAGGCCGCCCACCGCGCCCAGCACATCGCGCCAATGCGGCCGGATCCGGCCGGACCCGTCCACCATCTCATCCATTGGCGCTGTCATGCGCGCGGGGCCTGGGCGGGGAGCACCACCTGCAAGCAGGTCCGCGCCCCGCACAAGGGCAGCGCCGCCGCTGAGTCTTGGCCGTTGCCTCGATGGCGGGACGGCCGGGTGTGCCCCCTACCCCCAGCAATATGCCGACTTGGGTACAGGGGCGCTGCGGCCTTTGCCGGGGTGTGTGGGTGGGCGCGGCCCGTTGGCGAGCCACGCTGCCCGCCCGCGCAGCTATGCATAAGCGCGCAGGTCGAGGGTCAGCGGGTGTTCCGGGCTGCGGCTGCTGGGGCGTGGTGTCGTGGTGCCTGGGGTGTGGTTGGTCGTGAAGAAGCGGGCGCGGCGGCGGGCTTCGGCTTCGGGGGCGTTGACCGGGAAGGTATCGTAGTTGCGGCCGCCGGGATGGGTGGTGTGGTGGGTGATGCCGCCCAGGCTGCGGTTGTTCCAACTGTCATGGATATCGATGGTGAGTGGTGTCTGTGCCTTGATGGTGGGGTGGAGCGACGAATAGGGGCTCCATGCCTTGAAGCGGATGCCGGCAAAGTATTCCCCGGCGGTTTCGGTCGCCGTGAGCGGCACGACCACGCCGTTGCAGGTGAGCGTATAGCGTTCGGGCGAGAAGTTCCGCAGCTTGACCTGGATGCGTTCGGCCGAACTATCGACATAGCGTGCGGTGCCGCTGGCGGTCTGCTCCTCACCCAGCACGTGCCAGGGTTCGAGGGCGTGGCGGATCTCCAGCCCCATGTCGCGCACCGTGGTCTCGCCGATGAGCGGGAAGCGGAATTCGAGGTGTGGCGCGAACCATTCCGGATCGAGCTTGAAGCCATGCGCGGCGAGGTCGTCCAACGCGTTGTGGAAGTCGCGGGCGCAGAGTTCGGGCAGCATGAAATTGTCGTGCAGGCGGGTGCCCCAGCGGATCAGGCGCCGTTCGTAGGGGCGGCTCCAGAAGGCCGCGACGGTGGCGCGCATCAGCAGCATCTGGGCGGCGGACATCTGCGCATGCGGCGGCATTTCGAAGCCGCGGAATTCGACCAGGCCACGGCGGCCCGAACTGCTGTCGGGGCTGTACATCTTGTCGATGCAGAACTCGGTCCGGTGGGTGTTGCCGGTCATGTCGGCCAGGATGTTGCGGAACAGCCGGTCGGTCAGCCAAGGGGGCGGGCCGGGCGGTGTATCCTGGGCGCGGGCAAGTTCGATGAAGGCCAGCTCCAGCTCGCGCACATTGTCCTGCCGGGCCTCGTCCATGCGCGGGTGCTGGCTGGTGGGGCCGATGAACAGGCCCGAGAACATGTAGGAAAGGCTGGGGTGGTTATGCCAGAAGCTGATCAGGCTGCGCAGCAGGTCCGGCCGCCGCAGGAAGGGTGAGTCCGCCGCTTCGGCAGCCCCCATCACCACATGATTGCCGCCGCCGGTGCCGACATGGCGGCCATCCATCATGAATTTCTCGGAGGTGAGGCCGACCTGGCGGGCTTCGTCGTAGAGCTGGGCGGTGCGGGTGGTGACGTCGCCCCAGCTGTGCATCGGGTGGATGTTCACCTCGATGACGCCGGGGTCGGGCGTAACCGAGAAGCTGAGCAGGCGCGGGTCGTCCGGCGGCAGGTAGCCTTCGAGGAAGATCTTCCGCCCCCACTCCAGTGCCGTGGCCTCGATGGCCGCGACCAGGTCAAGCCAGTCCTCGGCAGCGTAGAGCGGCGGCAGGAAGACGTGGATCAACCCGCTTCGGGCTTCGACGCACAGCGCGGTACGCAACGGGCCCGGGTCTTCCTCGCCGCCCGCGTCGTTTGCGGGCAGGGCGGCGTCCGTGGGCGCGGGCAGCGGCGGGCGTGCGGCGAAGGGGTCGGGCGCGGTCTCGGCGTGCAGTGCCAGCGCCTTGGGGTCGACCCAGGGTAGGGCGTTGAGCGGTAGTCGCAGCCCCATTGGGCTGTCGCCCGGCACCAGGAACATCACGCCATCGCGGAAGTGCCACTGGCCCGACTGCCAGCGGCGAACGCCGTGCTGCAGCAGCCGGCGCAGCGGCAGCAACGCGCCGACCGGCGCCCCCAGCCCCTGGCGGTGCAGCCGGGCCATGCGCGCCCGCTCCAGCGAATCGGCCAGCCTGCTGACTTCGAAGACGACGTTAGCCGGCAGGCGGGCCTCGCGCCACAGGTAGTGGTGGACGTCCTCATAGCCCTGCTGCACCAGCCCGGGATCGACCTGCAGGCGCGCGGCCAGGCGGCGCGCAAAATCCGTGGCGTCCGCCGAAGTGGCCTCGCCGTGGTCCTCGTCGGACGCCAGCAGTTCGGGGTGCTGCCACACCGGCACGCCATCGGCGCGCCAGTGGCAGTGCAGGCCGAAACGAGGCAGTTGTTCGCCCGGGTTTTGCTTGCCCTGCGCGTATTGCAGCGCCGCGCCGGGCGCCCAGAGCGGTGCCAGGCGCCGCAGCAGCCGGCCGGCAAAGCCGCGCTTGGTGGGGCCTTGCGCATCGGTGTTCCATTCCGCCGCGTCGCGGTCGCTGTCGGCCACGAAGGTCGGCTCGCCGCCCATGGTCAGGCGCACGTCGGAGGCTTCGAGTGCCGCGTCCACGGCGTTGCCCAGCGCCTGGATGCGCTGCCACTGCAAGTCGCTGTAAGGCTTGGTGACGCGCGGCGTCTCCAGCACGCGCGTCACGCTCATCTCGAAGCCGAAGGTAGTCTCGGCCGGCTCCACCATGCCCGAGATCGGCGCGGCCGAGGCAGGTTCGGGCGTTGCCGCCAGCGGGATGTGTCCCTCTCCTGTCAGCAGGCCGGAGGTGGCGTCGAGCCCGACCCAGCCGGCGCCGGGCAGGTAGACCTCGGCCCATGCATGCAGGTCGGTGAAGTCCGATGTCGGGCCTTGAGGGCCGCTGACCGGCTTCACATCGCCCACCAGCTGGATCAGGTAGCCGGAGACGAAGCGGGCGGCGAGGCCCAGATGCCGCAGCGCCTGCACCAGCAGCCAGGCGCTGTCGCGGCAGGAGCCGCGGGCCTCGGCCAGCGTCTGATCGGGCGGCCAGACGCCGGGCTCCATGCGCACGATGTAGGCGGTGCGCGCCAGCACTGCGGCGTTGAGGCCGACCAGCATGTCGATGGTACGCCGCTCGTTTCGCGGCACCGCGGCCAGGAAGCCTGCCAGCAGCGGCCCGGCCGGCGCCGCGCGGCGAAACGGCGCCAGCTCCTCATCCAGAACCGGGTCGTATTCGAAGGGCCAGGTTTCGGCGTCGGGTTCGAGGAAGAAGTCGAACGGGTTCTGCGTCGCCATGTCGGCGATCAGGTCCACCGTCACGTCGAAATGGCTGACCTTTTCGGGGAACACCACGCGGGCCTGGAAATTGCCTTGCGGGTCCTGCTGCCAGTTCACGAAATGGCCGGCGGGCGAGATGTTCAGCGAGTAGGAGAGGATGGGCGTGCGGGCATGCGGGGCGGGCCGCAGCCGGATCACCTGGGGGCCGAGCGTGACCGGTTTGGCATAGTGGTAGGTGGTGCGGTGGCGCAGGGCGACGTGGATGGGCATGCGGTCTCCCGGCAATCACGGAACAGGCTAGAGGCTATACCGCACCGCCGCTTCCGGCGGTAGCGCGCGGGCGACATGGTGGACCGGGTTTCCGCCGCGTGTTTCCCTAGGCCCAAGCCAATTCACGAGATCGCTCATGCCCCGCATCGCCGCCCCCGCCCTCATCGCCCTCGTCACTGCCATGGTGGAGCGCGTCGGCAGCGCGCCCACCGAAGCCGCACGCGTCGCGCAGGATCTGGTCGAGGCCAATCTGCGCGGCCATGACAGCCACGGCGTGCAGCTGGTACCGCGTTACATCGAGAATGCCGAAGCGGGCTTGATTACCCCCAACGCCATCGCCGAGCGGGTGCGTGGGGAAGCCGCGATCGGCGTATGGGACGGCCAGATGGGCTTCGGCCAGACGATCGGCCGCCAGGTCACCGCCTGGGCCTGCGACACCGCCCGCGCACACGGCCTGGCCATGCTGGGGCTGCGGCGCACGCATCATCTGGGCCGCATCGGCGGCTATGCCGAGCAGGCGGGGGAACAGGGCATGATCTCGCTGTTCTTCGTCAATGCGGTCAGCGGCCAGGGCGTGGTGGCGCCCTTCGGCGGCATGGATGGGCGGATGGGCACCAACCCGGTCTGCATCGGCGTGCCGACATATCCGCCCGGGGGGGCCGACCCGATCATCCTGGATATGGCGACCTCCGCCATCGCCGTGGGCAAGGTCAAGGTCGCCTTCAACGCCGGCAAGACGGTGCCGGAGGGCGCGCTGATCACACACCTAGGCGAGCCCACCACCGACCCCGCGGTGATCTTTGGCCAGGGACCGCGTGGTGCGCTGGGGCCGTTCGGCGGCCATAAGGGCTACGGGTTGGCGCTGATCTGCGAAATCCTGGGCGGCGCGCTGACCGGCGGCGGT
>JACMRO010000029.1 GCA_014376425.1 Rubritepida sp. | reverse complement strand
GGGTGGGGAAATCCCTCAGCCCGGAAAACGGCGCGACGATGCGGCCCCTGACCTCCGACGAGGTCGCCATGCGCATGATGCCGCCCGCCGGCGAGAGCGACCTGAGCCGCCACAAGGACACGGTCTATCTCTGCGTCGTCGATCAGGACGGCAATGCCTGCTCCTTCATCAACAGCCTTTTCGAGAGCTTCGGCTCGGGCATTCTGGCCGAGGAATCGGGCGTGATGCTGCAGAATCGCGGCTACGGCTTCCGGCTGGAGGAAGGGCATCCCAACTGCATTGGCCCGAACAAGCGGCCGCTGCACACCATCATCCCCGGCATGGTGATGCAGGGTGGCCAGTGCGTGATGCCCTATGGCGTGATGGGCGGGCATTACCAGCCGATGGGGCAGACGCTGTTCCTGTCTAACCACTTCGAGTTCGGCATGGATGTACAGGAGGCGATCGACGCGCCCCGCCTGTTTCCGCGCATGGGAAAGGTGCAGGTGGAGCGTGGCATCGGCGCCGATGTCATCGACCGGTTGAACCGGATGGGCCACGAATGTGAGCTGGTCGCCAAACCGCATGGCGGCGGCCAGGCCATCCTGATCGACCGGGCGCGGGGTTGCCTGATCGGCGGCAGCGACCCGCGCAAGGATGGCTGCGCGATGGGGTATTGAGCTATGCACCCATGTGACCTGACCGCCACCGAGGCGCGCCGTCTGATCGGCCTCAAGCGCCTCTCTGCCACTGAACTACTGGAAAGCTGCATCGCCCGGATCGATGCGGTGAACCCCGCCGTGAATGCGATGACGGCGATGGACCACGACGCAGCCCGCGCCACCGCCCGCGCTGCCGACGAGGCCACGGCGCAAGGCCAGCCCCTGCCGCCGCTGCACGGCCTGCCGTTGGGCATCAAGGACCTGGAGGAGACCCGCGGCCTGCGCACGACCTGGGGCAGCCCGCTCTTCGCCGACCATGTGCCCGAGCGCGACGAAGGCATGGTGCGGCGGCTTCGGGAAGCTGGTGGCAACGTGCTGGGCAAGACCAACGTGCCGGAATTCGGCCTGGGTGCTAACAGTCGCAACACCGTCTATGGCGCCACCGGCAACGCCTTTAATCCCAGCTACAACGCGGCTGGCAGTTCAGGCGGTTCGGCCGTGGCGCTGGCCTGCAACATGGTGCCCCTGGCCTCGGGCAGCGACACCGGCGGGTCGTTGCGCAACCCCGCCGCCTTCAACGGCATCGTCGGCTACCGGCCGTCATCGGGCCTGGTGCCGAGTGAGCGGCGCGGCCATGGCTGGTCGCCGCTGCCGATGCTCGGGCCCATGGCGCGCAACGTGGCCGACCTCGCGCTGATGCTCAGCACCATGGCCAGCGACGATGGCGCCGACCCGCTGGCCTACACCTTCCCGCACCAGCACTTTCGCGACCAGCCAGGGCTCTATTCTCCGGTGCGGCCGGCCGACCTGTCGTCCATGTCGCTGGCATGGACGGAAGATTTCGGCCAGGCGCCCACCGAGGGGATCGTCCGGCGCAAGTTCCGCCAGGTGGTGGAGGCACTGGCGCCGATGTTCGCGCGCGCCACCGAAGCGACACCCGATGTCAGCGGCGGCGACGAGGCGTTCGAGGTGCTGCGCTCGGTCGGCGTGCTGGGCGCGCACGCTGCGAAGGTGCGCGATACGCCGCAGCTATGCGGTCCCAACATGCACGCCAATGTCGAGGAGGCGCTGCGCTATACCTTCGCCGACAATTCGGCGGCGCTGACCCGGCAGACGCAGATCTACAAGAACTTCCAGCTGTTCTTCGCCCAGCACGGGGTGCTGATCAGCCCCGCCATCTGCACCAGCCCGCGGCCGTGGCGGGAGCTGTATCCGGCGCAGATCGACGGCAAGCCGACGCGCAACTACTTCCACTGGCTCAGCCTGGCCTATTACGTCACCCTCACCGGGCACCCGGCGATGAGCCTGCCTGTCGGCTTGGACGAAAAGGGCTTCCCCTTCGGCCTGCAGATCGTGGGGCCGCGTGGCGGGGATGTTCTGGTGCTGCAGGTGGCCGCTGCTATCGAGGCGGCCTTCGCCGGGGATGGGCAATTCGGCCGGCCAGTGCCCGATGTGGCGGCCCTGGCCAAGGCGCCGCCGATCTCGGCCATGGCGGCGTTCCGCAGCTGGGACTGAATGGCGCCTACCAGCCGCGGTGCCCGTAGCCGTACCCGTATTGGGGCGCGTAGCCCTGGTTGTAGCCGTAATTGTGACGGTTGCCATTCGAGGCCACCACCGCGCTACCGGCCAGCGCCGCCACGCCGGCGCCCAGCAAAAGCGTGCTGCCCATGTTCACCGAGCCATCGGGGTTCTGGCAGCCACCCAGCAGCAGGGCGGTGGAAAGTGTGGCGGCGGCGAGGATCTTGCGCATGGCATGGGGCCTGGGGCAGGACGCCGGCTGTCACCCCGGAGCGCCGAGGGGATGATCCCCTCGAGGCAGAACATGGTGTAACCAGGTGGCCGGACCGCGCCGGCATCAGGGCCCTGCCGTGGAAATTTGTGCTGTTTTCGTGGCGGCCCCGAGCATCGCGTCGATCGCGCTCCGGCAGCCGCCTGCACGCGTGCCGCACGCGGTAGGCTGTCCGGCGGCGCCGCTTCGTCAGCGCGCGCCCGTAAAGGCGTTGTAGGTGAGCATGGTGTAGGTGTCCTTCACCCCCTCCACCGTCTGTACCTTCTCCACGACGAACAGACCCACATCTTGCTCCGGCGCCAGGTAGAACTTGCCCAGCAGATCGTATTGGCCGGAAATGGAATGCATCTCCGACAGCTCCTCGATGCTGTCGGCCATGTGGCGGGCCACCCGGTAGGCGGCGCCCATTTCGCATTTCACCTGAACGAAGATCGCGCGCATGCCGCCACTCCTACTGACGGCCGACATTGCCGCAACCGCAGGCGGCTGAACAGCGCGGGGGTGACTGCGACTGCGGCGAGCAGACGCCGGCCTGCCTAGGGAGGCAGCAGAAGCCGGGGCGGTTGCCACCGGGGTTCCGAAAAGCTCATTCCAACCCCGGGCGACACCCTTTATGCAGGTAGCCATGGACATCAATCCCGACCGTGGCGGCCCTGCCCAGCCCCTGCTCGCGCTGCGCGGCCTGACCAAGCATTTTCCCCTCAAGGGCGGATTGCTGGGCCGCACCGTCGCCACCGTGCGCGCGGTGGACGACATCAGCTTCGACGTGATGAAGGGCGAGACGCTGGGCATCGTGGGCGAGAGTGGCTGCGGCAAATCGACCACGGCGCGCTTATTGGTTCAGCTTCTGGGTCTGGATGCCGGTAGCATGGTGTTCGATGGCGAGGCGGTGGGTGAGCCCCGCGCCTCGGGCCTGTCGCTGCGCGAATACCGCCGCCAAGTGCAGATGGTTTTCCAGGACAGCTATGCATCGCTGAACCCGCGGCTGCCGGTCGAGGACAGCATCGCCTTCGCGCCGAAGGTGCATGGCCTGGGCGAGCGGGAGGCGAATGCGCGGGCGCGCGAACTGCTTTCGGCGGTGGGCCTGGCACCGGCGCAATTCGCGCGCCGCTACCCGCATGAGCTGTCCGGCGGTCAGCGGCAGCGGGTCAACATCGCCCGCGCGCTGGCGCTGCAGCCACGGCTGGTCATTCTGGACGAACCGGTCTCGGCGCTCGACAAATCGGTCGAGGCGCAGGTGCTGAACCTGCTGGTGGACCTCAAGGCGCGCTTCAAACTCACCTTCGTCTTCATCAGCCACGACCTCAACGTGGTGCAGTTCATCTCCGACCGCGTGCTGGTGATGTATCTGGGCGAGGTGGTGGAGATCGGCCCCGTGGGCAGCATCTACGACCGCCCGGCGCATCCCTACACCCGCGCGCTGCTGGACAGCCGGCCCAGCATGGACCCGTCGCGCCGCCGCACCGTGCCGCCGCTGGTGGGCGACCCACCCAACCCGGTAAACCCGCCCAGCGGCTGCCGCTTCCGCACCCGCTGTGGCTTCGCCGAGGATGTGTGCGCGGCGAAGAAGCCCGTCGCCGCCGACCTGGGCGGCGGCCATCTGGCGGCCTGCCACATGGCCAGCCCGGGCAGCGGGCACACCAAGGCCGGCGCCATCATGGACGTCGCGGCATGACGCATTCGCCCGCGGCGCCAGCGCCGCTTCCCCCCGCGGCGCCAGCGCCGACCCCCCTGATGAAGCTGACCGACCTGTCGGTCACTTTCCAGACGCGCGACCGCACCGTGCATGCCGTCAATGGCGTGAACATGGAACTGGCCGAGGGCGAGGTGCTGTGCATCCTGGGCGAGAGCGGCTCGGGCAAGTCCGTCACCCTGCGCGCCCTGATGCGGCTGCTGCCGAAATTCGCCCGGGTAACCGGCGGCATCGAGGTGGCAGGCCAGGACGTGCTGGCGATGAGCGATCGCCGCATGGCCGATTTTCGCGGCGGCGAGGTTGCGATGATCTTCCAGGAGCCGATGACGGCGCTCGACCCTGTCTTCACCATCGGCCGGCAGATCGCCGAGGTGGTGCAGCGGCATGAGGGCGCCAGCCGCGCCACCGCCACGGCACGCGCGCTGGAATTGCTGGAGCTGGTGCAGATCCCCTCGGCGCGCCGACGGCTGGACGCCTATCCGCATGAGTTGTCGGGCGGGTTGCGGCAGCGGGCAATGATCGCCGTCGCCCTGGCTTGCCGGCCCAAACTGCTGCTGGCGGACGAGCCGACCACGGCGCTGGACGCCACCGTGCAAATCCAGGTGCTGCTGCTACTGCGCGAATTGCAGCAGCGGCTGGGCATGGGCGTAATCTTTGTCACCCACGATCTGGGCGTGGCCGGCGAGATCGCCGACCGGGTGGCCGTCATGTACGCAGGAAGGGTCGTGGAGGAGGGACCGGTGGGCCCGTTCATGGCCGGCCCGCTGCATCCATACCCGCGCGGGCTGCTGAACAGCACGGTGCATGGCGGGATGCGCGGCACCATCCTGACGACGATCCCCGGGGCGCCCCCCAGTCTTTCCACCGTGCCCACCACCTGCAGCTTCTCGCCACGCTGCGCGCTGGCCGAGCCGGCCTGCGATGCGGGCGTGCCGCCGATGGTGGAGGCGGGCGGGGACCGGCGCGGGCGCTGCATCAAGCTGGGCCAGGCCGCGTGACGGCGTGACGCGGCGGCGGTAGCGTGCCGGCGAACAGACCCCTGAGGAACGCGCCGCATGGCCAAGACACCCAAGAAGCCCGCCGCCCTTGAACCCCGCACCGGCGGCCGGCTGCTGGCCGATGCCATCATCGCCCAGGGGTGCACCCAGGTGTTCGCCGTGCCGGGCGAGTCGTATCTTGACCTGCTGGACGGCCTCTACGCCAACCGCAACCGCGTCGAGCTCGTCACCTGCCGGTTCGAGGCGGGCGCGGTGAACATGGCCGAGGCGCATGGCAAGCTGACCGGCCGCGCCGGCGTGGCGATCGTCACCCGCGGCCCCGGCGCCTGCCACGCCGCAATCGGCGTGCATATCGCCGCGCAGGACAGCACGCCGCTGGTGTTGATCATCGGCCAGATCCCGCATGAGGAGACCGATCGCGAATCCTTCCAGGAGGTGGATTACCGCCGGATGTTCGGGGGCATGGCGAAGTGGGTGACCCAGATCGACGATGAGCGCCGTATCCCCGAGCTGATGGCGCATGCCTTCGACGTGGCGCAATCCGGCCGGCCCGGGCCCGTGGTGGTGGCGATCTCGGAGGAGATGCAGAAGCGCCTGGCGACGGTACCCGACATCGGCCCCGCCGTCGTAGCCCCGGCCTACCCGGCGCCCGACGCGCTGGATGCGATGATGGCGATGCTGGCTGGTGCGAAGCGGCCGCTGGCGGTCCTGGGCGGCGGCGGCGGCTGGTCGAAGGCTGGGCTCGCGAACATCCAGAAGTTTCTCATCGCCAACGGCCTGCCGGTGGCGGTCTCCTTCCGCAGGCAGTCGAATTTCGACGGCACCCACAAGAATTATGTGGGCGACCTGGGTGTTGGGGCCGACGCCGCTCTGGTGCAGCACGCGAAGAATTCGGACCTGATCCTGGCCATCGGTACCCGCATGGGCGAGCCGGTCAGCCAAGGCTACACGCTGCTGGACATGGCCGGCGCCACGCCTTTAATCCAGATCTATCCGGAACAGGCGGAGATCGGCCGGGTGTACCGCCCGGCGCTGGGCATCACTGCCGACCTCAATGCGTTCGCCGCCGCGGCGCGAGGGCTGCGGGTGAAGAAGCCGGGCTGGGGTGCCTGGACCAAGCAGCTGCGCGCCAGCCGCGTCGCCCAGGCCGTGGCGCCGGAATATGAGGGCCCGCTCAACCTGGCCCGCGCGCTGCAGGCGCTGGAGCGCGCGCTGCCGCGCGATACCATCTTCGCCTCCGACGCCGGCAACTTCGCCACTTGGCCGACCCGCTTCATGCATGTCGGGCCCGAGCAGGATTTCCTGGCACCGACCTGCGGCGCCATGGGCTACGGCATCCCCGCCGCCATCGGCGCCAAGATAACGGAGCCGGGGCGCGAGGTGATCTGCTTCGTGGGCGATGGCGGCGCGCTGATGACGGGGCAGGAGATCGCCACCGCCTTCCACCACCACGTCAACCCGATCATTCTGGTCTTCAACAATGGCATGTACGGCACCATCCGGATGTATCAGGAGCGGGTCTACCCCGAACGAATCTCCGGCACGGCGCTGACCAACCCCGACTTCGCCCGCTTCATCGAAAGCTTCGGCGGCCATGGCGAGGTGGTGACCACGACAGATGAGCTGGTGCCAGCCTACAAGCGGGCCAGCGCGTCGAAGAAGCCAGCCATCATCGAAATCCGGATGAACCCGGAGCAGGTCACCAACCGGGCGACCATCGCCGATCTAAGGAGCCAGGCAGCTTCCCGCGTCTGACCACGGCCATTGTCGCCTATCGCGGCGCCAGCGCCGCCTCCACCGCTTGGGCGACGGCGAAGAGCCGTCCGTCGCCGCCATGCTCGCCGGTCAGCATCAGGCCAACCGGCGCGTCGCCCGGACGATGGCAGGGCAGCGAGATGGAGCAGCGGTCCAGGAAGTTCCAGACCGCCGTGTTGCGCAGCAGAAGGAGGTTGATGCGGTTGTACTCCCGCTCATTTTCCACCGCGGTGATGGCGGGCGGGATTAGCGGGCAGGTCGGCGCCAGTACCGCGTCGTATGGTGCGGTCTGCGGCGCCACCGCGGCGATCAGGTTGCGCCGGGCGCGCAGCAGCGAGATGTAGTTCTCCGCCGTCATCGCTTCGCCGCGACGGATACGCAGCAGGATGCGCGGGTCGTAGCGGTGGCCTTCCCGCTCGATCAGGTCGCGATGCCAGG
>JACMRO010000330.1 GCA_014376425.1 Rubritepida sp. | reverse complement strand
GTTTCCCCAGCAGATATGCATGCGCACGCGGTCGGCGGGGACGTTGCGGAGCGCGTAGTTCAGAATTTCAACATGGATCTCGGCGCGGCGAATGAACTCGGCTTCGCTGCTTTCAGCATACATCATGTGGCGGCCCAGGCCGAGGTCGGGGGCGTCGATCTGCAAGATCAGGCCAGCGGCGACGATGGCCTCGTATTCGTGGCGCATCCCTTCCGCCACATCCTCCATGTAACTGTCCAGATCACGGTGGAAGGTGCTGGGCTGGAACAGCGCGATGACACCGGGCGAGGCGCTGTTCATGAAGCCATGCGCGTAACCGGCGGCGTCCATGGCCGCCCGCATCACCGTCAGGTCCAGCCGCACCGGCGCCATGTCCTTCACCGCGATGGGGCCGGTGCAGCAGGGGCGGCGGTAGCTGGGCGTGCCGCCGGCCTTCGCCAGCCGTTCCAGGAAGCTCGGGAAGTCTCGCAGATCGGCCGGCGCGCGGCGCGGGCTGTCGCCCTCGAACCCTGTCAGCCGGTCTTTGATGTAGGTGGCGTAGGAGATCTTCGACGTTTCGCCATCGGACGGGATGTCGATGCCCGTGTCGCGCTGGCGGCGCAGCACGTCGATGGTCTCGGCCCGCATCACAGAATCATAGGCCGGCTGGTCCAGCTCCTCGCCGCGCTCGCGGGCGAAGAGCAGGTCGGCGACGCGCTGGCTGCGCGGCAGGGAACCGACATGGGTGGTGAGGATGCGCGCCATCTCAGGCGGTCCGCGCGGGCAGGAAACGCGCCGCCGCCGGGTCCTCGCCGCCGCGCACCACGAAGGCGACGCAACCACGGGGCGAGGTGAAACTGCGCGTGGCGCCGTTTGGCGTGGTGAAGGTGTCACCCGGCTGCATCGCCAGCGCCTCACCGTCCACCACCATCTCCAGCGTGCCGGACTGGATGAAGATGACCTCCGCCTCCGCTCGTGTGTGGGGGGCGACGGTGGCGGCAGGTGCCAAACGCAGGCAGCGCACTACGAAGCCGTGTGGCCACCAACCGGCGATTGGGCCGGGTGCGAAGCCATCGGCCGTGGCACGCGGCGAGATGACGGTGCATTCCTCCACCCCCGGCGCCGTCAGCCCACCGCCTGGGGCGAGCGCGGCGAAGCGCGCCACGCATTGCGCCAACCGCTCATTGGCGGGGCTGCCCAGGGCGGCCATCTCGGCCGGGGTGGGCGGAAGCTGCGGCCGGGCGCCATCGGGCACCGCATCGCCCAGCGAGGTGTCCACAAGGCGGCCACCTTCCAGCAGCACCAGGCCGTGTTCGCGGGCAAGTTCGAACACCGGCGGCGACCAGGTGACGCGGCCGGGGTCATCGCCGCCCAGCACGGCGAAAAGGAAGCCGCTTTCGGCGCCGATGTTCTCGAAGCCGCGGAACATCCGGGTGGGGATGGAGATGGTGTCGCCGGGGCCGAGATCGACCTGCCCATCCTCCCGATGCGGCCCCCACAGGAAGCGCCATTGCCCGGTATGGACGACGAACACCTCGGCCGTCTCGTGGCTGTGCTGGCTGTTGAGGCAGCCCGGTGGCTGGCGCGCGCCGCCGATGTTGAAGCCATGCGGCTCGGGGATATGGACGTGCTGATTGGGGTTCTCGGAAACGCCGGGGCCGATGAGCGTGAAGTTCTCCTTCTCGGCCGAGCCGGGCGAGCGGCTGTCCACGAAGGCGTTGCGGCAGGGCCGCAGATCAGCATGGCGGATGAGGCGCGTGGCGAGGCTCATGGGGCGTCCTTGATTCGCAGGGTGGTGCCGGGGTCGAAGATGGAAAGGCGCGAAGTGTCCAGCGCCAGGCCGATGGCGCTGCCGATGCCGGCACGAAAGCCGCGGTCGGCGCGTGCCGAGAGCCTGGCGCCGCCGACATCGGCCGTGACCAGCGTGGCCTCGCCGGTCAGTTCAACCGTGTAGATGGCAGCCGCGACATCGCCCTGCCCGGGGGGCAGCACGCGCAAATCCTCGGGCCGGATGCCCAGCACGGCGGCGCCGCGATGCGCCACGCGCACCGCCACCGCAATGCCCCCGGGGGCGGTAAAGCGGCCATCCTGGATCTCGCCCGCCAGCAGGTTCATCGCGGGGGAGCCAATGAAGCCGGCCACGAACAGATCCGCCGGCTGGTCGTAAATGTCCTCGGGCGTGCCGAGCTGGCGGATCTCGCCGCCTTGCATGACGGCGACGCGGTGCGCCAGCGTCATCGCCTCGATCTGGTCATGCGTGACATAGACGGTGGTGACGCCGAGTTCGTGCTGCAGATGCTTGATCTCGGCCCGGGTCGAGACCCGCAGCTTGGCGTCGAGGTTGGACAGCGGCTCGTCCATCAGGAAGGCACGCGGGCGGCGAATGATGGCGCGGGCCAGCGCCACCCGCTGCCGCTGGCCACCCGAGAGCTCGCGCGGCTTGCGGTGCAGGAAGGCGCCGAGTTCCACCTTGTCGGCCGCCGCGCGCACCGCGGCCTCGCGCTCGGCGCGCCCCATGCCGCGCAGCTTCATCGGGTAGCCGATATTGTCGGCCACGGTCATGTGCGGATAGAGGCCGTAGGACTGGAATACCATGGCGATGTCACGCTCGCGCGGGGCCAGATCGTTCACCCGCTGGCCACCGATCAGGATGTCGCCCGATGTCGGCTCCTCCAGCCCCGCGATCATCCGCATCGTCGTCGTCTTGCCGCAGCCGGACGGGCCGAGCAGTACCATGAATTCACCGTCGCGGATGGCAAGCGACTGGCGCTTCACCGCGGTGAAATTGCCCCAGGCCTTGGTCAGATCATGCAGGTCGATGGCGGCCATGGCGTCCTACTTCACCGCGCCGCCGGTCATGCCAGTCACGAAGTGACGCTGGATGATCGACGAGAGGAAGAACATCGGGATGGAGATGAGGATGCCGGCGGCGGCGATCAGCTCCCACAGATCGCCGCGCTCGGTGCGGAAGCGGGTGATGCCGACGGGCAGCGTCACTGCATCGTCGCGCGTCAGGATCAGCGCGAAGAGGAACTCGTTCCAGGTCAGCACGAAGCAGAAGACGGTGGTGACGACCACGCCGGGCCATACCATGGGCACCACGATGTCGATGATGACGCGCAGCCGCGTCGCGCCATCGACCAGCGCGGCCTCCTCGCTCTCGGCCGGCACGGCATCGAGGAAGCCTTTGAGCATCCAGACCGCGAAGGGCGTGACGATGGCCAGGTTGACGATGACCAGCGCCCAGTGCGTGTCGAGCAAACCGAGGTCGCGGAACAGCAGATAGAAGGGCAGCACGACCACCACGGCGGGGACGAACTGGGTGGCGAGGATGAGGAAGAACAGCCCGGTCTTGAAGCGCATCTCGAACCGGCTGAAGGAATAGGCGGCAAGCGTGGCGGCGGGGATGGCGATCAGCACCGTCAGCGCGGCGACAACCGTGCTGTTCCACAGCGTGCGCCCGATGTTCCAGGGGTGGCTGAAAATGGTGCGGAAATTGTCCAGCGTGGGGGTGAAGAACAGGCTGAGGCCCAGCAGGTCCACCGGCCGCTTGAAGGCGGTCAGCGCCATCCACGCGATGGGGAACAGGATGAGGAACAGCACCGCCAGCAGCAGCGCTGTGCGAACCGCCCTCATGCGTCGGGCTTGCGCAGGACGAGGCGCGTATACCACACCGCCAGGCCCATCAGCATCGCGGTCAGTATCCACGCCACGGCCGAGGCATAGCCCATGTCGTACCAGCGGAAGGCGATGGAATAGACCAGGTAGGCCAGCGTGACCGTGGAACTGCCCGGGCCGCCGCCCGTCAGCGTCACCACCTGGTCGAACATCTTCAGCGCGAAGACGGTCTTGAGGATGCCCACGATGGCCAGCACCGGCAGCAGCGCCGGCAGGGTGACGTCGCGCAGCACCTGCCATTCGCGTGCGCCATCCATCCGCGCGGCTTCCTCGGGCTCGCGCGGCAGGGCAGCCAGGCCGCCCAGCACCACCAGCGTCATGTAGGGCACCCAGCGCCAGGCATCGGAGAAGACGAGGACCAGCAGCGCGGCCGACCGGTCGCCCAGCCACACCACGCCCTGCAGCGGTGGGAACACCGCGCCGGCGAGCCAGGTGAAGACCCCCATCTCGGCGTTGAACATGAAGCGGAAGGAGATACCGACCAGGGCGGGCGAGACCGCGAAGGGCAGGATCAGCACCGCGCGGGTGAGCGATTGCAGCACGCCGGCGCGGCGCAGCAGCAGCGCGAGCCCCAGCGCGCAGACCAGCGTCAGCGTCACGTCGATCAGCACGAAGGTGGCGGTGACGGTGAGCGCGTTGAGGAACTCCGGGTCGTCCGTAGCCGCGGTGATGTAATGCTCGAAGCCGATGAAGGGGCCGGGCGTGACGCTGCGCGTCAGCCGCCAGTCGCGGAAGCTGGTGGTGAACGACACCGCCAGCGGCCACAGCGTGGTGCCCAGCACCAGCACAGCCGCCGGCACCAACAGCAAGTATTTGAGCGTGCGGTCCCTCACCCGCGCCTGATGATTCGGCGCACCGTGGCGGCGGCGGTGTTGAACGCCTCGGGCACGGTGCGCGTGCCGGTGGCGGCCTCGTTCATCGCGGTCTCCAGCGCCTCGCTG
The DNA here is from genome assembly GCA_014376425.1 of Rubritepida sp. GTDB lineage: Bacteria > Pseudomonadota > Alphaproteobacteria > Acetobacterales > Acetobacteraceae > Rhodovarius. Next base: position 6,275 of record JACMRO010000330.1, on the reverse strand, counting down.
ATCTGCGGCCATTCGGGGCCGAAGGTGATGCTCTGGGTCTCCCGCAGCCCGTCGGCCGCCATGCGGTGAATGCCGCCGAAACGGGCGTTCACCGCCTCATCCAGCAGGTTGGGCTGCATCACCGCCACCACGTCATTCTCGCGCGGATCGAGCAGCACCTCGCGCTCCAGCGCGGGGTTGGCGATCCAGGTCAGCAGTTCCATCGCCGCGTCCTTGCGGCGGGAGCGGCGGGTGATGCCCCAGACCCAGGTGTTGGTGAAGGTGGTGCGCGGCCGCCCCGCGTAGCTGGGCATGGGTGCGAAGCCCAGCTGCTCGGCGGTGAGGCGCGAGGATTGCGGGTTTAGCAGGGTGCTGCGCACCCACCACCACACCGGCAGCATCGCGGCGTTACCCTGCCCCATGAAGTTCACGGCGTCCTGCTCGGCAAAGGAGACGGCGCCGGGGGCTACGACGCGGTGGCGGCGCAGCAAATCCACGTAGTCCTGTACCGATTGCAGGCCGGCGGCGCTGTTGAAGGCAGGCGCGCCTTGCGCATCGAACAACTGCCCGCCGCGGCCCCAAAGGAAATTGTACCAGACCATCAGATTCTGGCCGTTGCCGCGGCCATAGGGGACTGACAGGCCGGTCATCCCCGGCTCGCGCTGCTGCACCGCCTGGGCGGTGGTGACAACGTCCTCCCAGGTCGCGGGCACGGCGATGTTGTGCTTCTCGAAGATGTCGCGGCGGTAGAACAGCAGCTGCACATGGCCGCGGCTGGGCAGGCCCAGCAGGGCACCGCCAACGCGGCCCTGGCGCAGATGCGCCTCCGGCCAGCGATCGAGCGGGATGGCCTTGGCCTGCACCCGAGAGTCGAGCGGCTCCAGCATGTTGGCGAGCGAGGCGACCCACTGGTCCATCACGATGACCAGGTCGTAGTCGCCGCCGCCGCCCACCATCTCGGCAGTCAGGGATTCGCGCATGCTGGCGAAGGGCACGAAGGTGTAGCGCGCGGTGATACCGGTCTGCTCGGTGAAGGCGGCCAGGCGCGCCTCATGCGCGCGGAACTGGCTGGCGACGACGCAGAGCACCTTAAGCTCCGTGCCCGCAAAGGGGCGGCCGGGGGTCAGACCCGGCGTGGCGTTGACTTGCGCGGCGGCCGTGCCCGCGGCGAACGCGCCGGCGATGGCCGGCAGGGCGCGACGATGCAGCATGGTGTTCCTCCCAATGTTCTTGCCCTCAGCTTGCAAGCGTATGCAAAGCCTGTCCAGACTATCGTCATGGAGGGTAAGCACGCGACGGCTGAGGAAGTGGCCCGCGCAGCCGGCGTCAGCCAGTCCGCCGTCTCACGCGCCTTCACCCCCGGGGCCAGTATTTCGGCCCCACTGCGCGCGCGGGTGAATGCCGCGGCCGACGCGCTGGGCTACCGGCCCAACGCCATCGCTCGCAGCCTGATCACCAGCCGCAGCCGAATAGTGGGCGTGGTGGCGGCCTATCTTCACAATCATTTCTATCCCAGCGTGCTGGAGGCGCTTTCGCGCGAATTGCAGGCGCGCGGCCACCAGATCCTGCTGCTGACGGCCGACATGGCGCAGGGTGCCGACGCCACGCTCGATACGCTGCTGCGCTACCGGGTGGATGCGGTGATCCTGGCTTCCGTCACGCTTTCATCCCGCCTGGCGCAGGCCTGCCGCGCAGCCGGCATTCCGGTGCTGCTGTTCAACCGCACCACGCGTGCCCCGGGCGTCGCCAGCGTAACAGGCGAGAACCGGATCGGCGGGCGCGCCATCGCGCGGCATTTTGTAGCCCTGGGTCGCCGCCGAGCTGCCTTCATCGCGGGTGTCGAGGACAGTTCGACCAGCCGCGAGCGTGAACGCGGCTTCCTGGAAGGGCTGGCGGAGGCCGGGCTTGCGCTGCATGGCCGGCAGGTGGGCGGCTACCGGTACGACGGCGCGGCGGAGGCGACGCGGCAGCTGCTGCGGCAGCGCCACCCGCCCGATGCCATCTTCGCGGCCAATGACCACATGGCGATCGCCGCCATGGGCGTGGTCCGCCATGATTGCGGTCTGGACGTACCTGGGGATTTGGCCCTGGCCGGCTTCGACGATACCGAGCCGGCGGCCTGGCCCGACATCGCGCTGACCAGCTACGCCCAGCCTGCGGGTGAGATGGCGCGCCGCGCGGCCGAGGCGCTGCTGTCGATGCTGGACCGTCCGGCGTTGACCGTACGCCGGCAGGTGGTGGCGGGTCGGCTCATCATCCGAGGGTCCTCTCAGGCGGCTTGAAGCTTGGACGGTGAACATGACGCCTTGTCTTCGCAGGCCGTGTCTGAGGGCGGAGGTCGAAGCTTTGATGGTGGCGAAGTCGATGGTGCCGGGGATGGAGGTGTATGGGTGCGTCCGCCGCGCCGCCGCAGCCATCGCGGCCGCAAAGCGGTGGCAGCCCGCCCGGCCACACCGCTTCATCCACAGCACGAGGTGTCCCTGTATGGTCCAGTCGCGCCACGGCGCTGACCGGGCCGTCGGTGAAGAAGTCACGCGCGCGAATGGATGGCCGCAAACCCGGGCTGGAAGTTCGAGTATCTGGGGATGAACCTGTGGGCACACCTCTACCTGCGGGTGATCAGCCGACCCTAAATTTCGCGCTAGGGTTCTATTAACGCTTCCGGATGTAATTTTGAGCTGTGCCTGATGCGTAGAACGCAGCCATCCCGCAAATCGGGACGGTGATGGGCGAGCGGCGAGCTGACGCCAGAAAGGCGAGTATTGCATGGAGCGAGAAATCGGCAGCGTCGCGGCTGCAAGCGCGATGCGTGGCTTCCGCTACATGGCCTTCCCGCCCATCGTGTTCGAAGCGCCGTCCCGGCCGACCACGCTGTTGCGTGCGCCTGGCATACAAGCGGCGCTGGCCAATGCCTTACCGACCGTAACCCGGCAGGATGGCGGGATCGGCATGGTCGCCAGGGCAGCCGATCCACTGCCTGCGCCGCCGCACGGGCCAGCCAGCACGCACGGCCCCGCCATAGCCCCGCCCCCAGCCGCACCGCCACGCCGCTTCGCCCTGCTGCACGAAGTCTCGGCCGAACTGCACCGGCAGCGGCGGCCATGACCACAGCCCCGCCGTGGCCACACAGGGAGCACGCCGCCACATGCCGCTGATCGCCATCGCCTCCCCCAAGGGCGGGGTCGGCAAGACAACGCTCACGGCGCATCTCGCCGGCATACTGGCCGGCCGCGGCTACCGGGTGACGGTGCTCGACCTGGACCCGCAGAATGCGCTGCGGCTGCATATGGGCGTGTCGATCCGTGAGGAAGGCGGCTTCATGGCCAGCATCCAGGCCAGTGACGGCTGGAAATCGGCCCTGCTCGACACCGATTGCGGTGCGAAGCTGCTTCCCTTCGGCGCCGCCGAGCCGGCCGACGTGCTCGACATCGCAACCGCCCTCGCCACCCGGCCCGATCTGCTGGCCGGCCCGGTGCGGCAGATGTTGGCCGACCCCGACCTGGTGCTGCTGGTCGACACACCGCCCGGCCCGGGCAGCGCGCTGGCGGCGCTGTACCCGATGACCGACCTGATGGTGCTGGTGCTGCTGGCCGATGCCGGCAGCGCTTCGCTGGTGCCGCAGATCGCGCAGAACCGCTTCATGGGCCGCGGCAGCCTGGCCACCCGCGCGGCCGAACGCGCGGTGGTGGTGCTGAACCAGTTCGACGCCCGCGCACCGCTTTCGGCCGCGGTGCTGGAGATGGCCCAGCGCGCGCTGTGCCACCGGCTGTTGGGCGCCGTCGCGCGTGACGAGGCGGTGGCCGAGGCGCTGGCCGACAAGCGGCTGCTGACCGATGGCGCATCCGGCGCCGCCGAGGACATGCAGGTGATCGCTGACCAGGTGGTGCGCCGCGCCGGTCTGCGCCCGCCCGGGACGCGCCGCCCCGGCTTCTCCGCGCTGAGCGAGTGGGGCTGATGCGCGGCCCCTCCATTCTCGACCGCGGCAAGCGCGTCGTCGCCGTGACGCTCGGGCTGCTGCTCGGCCTCACCTTCATCACCCTGCCGATGGACCAGGAACAGCAGGCCTGGCTGACCATCGCCGGCATCGTCGCCTTCCTGGCGTTGAACCGCAGCCGGTCGCGCCGCACGGGGCTGGTGCTGGTCTTCATCTCCATCCTGGTGACCAGCCGATACCTGTTCTGGCGCGGCAGCGAGACGCTGGAGTTCGACACGCTGTTGCAGACGCTGCTGGGCGGCGGGCTGTACCTGGCCGAGATCTTCGCCGGGCTGCTGATGGCGCTGTCCTACCTGCAGACCAGCTACCCGTTGGAGCGCAAGCCGGTGCCGCTGCCGGCCGACCCTTCGTTGTGGCCGACCGTGGACATCTACATCCCGACCTACAATGAGAGCATGGCGATCGTCCGTCCCACCGTGCTGGCGGCGATGAACATGGACTACCCGCGCGACCGGATGAACGTCTGGATCCTCGATGATGGCAGGCGAGAGGAGTTTCGCGCCTTCGCCGAGGAGGCGGGCTGCGGCTACATCATCCGGCCCGACAACAACCACGCCAAGGCGGGCAATCTCAACCACGCTCTCACGCATACCGACGCCGAGTTCATCGCCATCTTCGATTGCGACCACGCGCCGACGCGTGCCTTTCTGCAATTCACCCTGGGCTGGCTGGTGCGCGACAGCCGGATGGCGATGGTCCAGACGCCGCACCATTTTTATTCACCCGATCCGTTTGAGCGGAACCTCGCGCGGCAGCGCCAGGTGCCCAATGAGGGGCTGCTGTTCTACGGCGCCATCCAGCCCGGCAACGATCTTTGGAACGCCGCCTTCTTCTGCGGCTCCTGCGCCGTCATCCGCCGCACAGCGCTGCTGGAAGTGGGCGGCGTGGCGCATGAGACGGTGACCGAGGATTGCCACACCAGCTTCCGCATGCAGCAGCGCGGCTGGCACACAGCTTATATTCGCATCCCCCTGGCGGCCGGGCTGGCCACTGAACGGCTGTCGCTGCATATCGGCCAGCGGATGCGCTGGGCGCGCGGCATGCTGCAGATCATGCGGCAGGAGAACACGCTTTTCGCGCCGGGGCTGACCTGGGCACAGCGGTTCTGCTACTTCATCGCGGGCTTCGGCTTTCTGTTCGCGCTGCCGCGGCTGGTCTTCCTGACCTCGCCGCTGGCCTTTCTGTTCCTGGGCGAGAGCGTGATCGCGGCCTCGCCGCTCGCCATCCTGGCCTATTCCGGCAGCCACCTGTTTCACGCGGTGGCCACGACGGCACGGCTGAACGGCCGCCATCGGCACTCCTTCTGGTCGGAAATCTACGAGGCGTCGCTGGCCGTGCCGCTGTTGCCGGTGACGCTGCTGACGCTGTGGGACCCACGAAAGGGCAAATTCAACGTGACCGATAAGGGCGGCACGCTGGAAGCCGGCTACCTCGACCTGCGCGCCGTCCTGCCGAACCTCATCCTGCTGGTGCTGCTGGCCATCGGCTTCACCATCGGCGTGCTGGGTGCGTTGACGACGGATAGCGACACGCTGGAGTTCCGCGCCTACCTGCTGAACACGGTGTGGGCAGGGCTATGCCTGATCCCGCTCGCCGCCAGCGTGGCGGTGGGGCGCGAGCGCGAGCAGATGCGCGACCGCGCCCGTGTCGAGGCCGTGCTGCCCGGCACGCTCGTCATCGGCAATGGCGAGAGACTGCCGCTGCACACCACAAATCTCTCGCTCTCCGGCGCGCGCGTCAAACTCGAGCGGCCACTGGGCGTCGCCGACGGCGACCGCGCCGTGATCGAGCTGGAAACCGGCGGCGAGACCATCGTGCTGAATTGCGAGATCCTGCGCTGGTCGGAGCACGATGCCTTCCTGCGATTTCTGCCCGAGGGCCTGGCGCAGGAGGCGGCGGCGGTGCGCGCCTTCTTCGGCCGGCCCGATGCCTGGCTGTACTGGGATGACTGGCCCGCCGATCGGCCGATCCGCTCACTGGGAAATGTGGTGATGGCAACGGCCGATGCGGTAACGCGGAAATACCGCTTCGGCCTGGTGCGCGCCCCGCATGACGTGCCGGTGCCGGCCAAGGCGGGCCGCTTGTCGGATGTGGTGCAACCCCGCCGCCGCGTGGCCGAGGTGGTACTGCTGGCGCTATGCCTGGCCGGGCCGGCATTGGCGCAGACGCCGCCACCGGTAGCGCCGCCAATAATGCCCCCTGGCATGCCCCCTGGCATGCCCCCTGGCATGCCCCCTGGCATGCCCCCTGGCATGCCCCCTGGCATGCCCCCTGGCATGCCCCCTGGCATGCCCCCTGGCAT
>JACMRO010000329.1 GCA_014376425.1 Rubritepida sp. | reverse complement strand
CGTCCGTGCGTTGGGCGTTAGCACCGCGCAGCGCTTTCCGCTGGCGCCCGACATCCCCAGCGTGGCCGAAGCGGTGCCGGGCTTCGCGCTGACCGTGTGGTTCGGCCTGGCTGTCGCCGCCGGCACGCCGGCCGCGGTCGTCGCACGCGCCAACGCCGCGCTCAACGCCGTGCTGGGCCAGGCCGAGACGCGGGAGCGGCTGGGTCGCGTCGGCTACACGCCCACGCCCGGCACGCCGGCCCAGGCGCGCGACTTCATTGGCAGTGAGGTCCGCCGCTACGCCGTGCTGGCCGGGCAGGTGGGGCTGGAGCGGCAATAGCAGCAGCGGCCGCCGGCCGCCGGGCTCCTCCGGTCATCGCATGACTTTTTGCCAGGCGACGAAATCCTCCCGCACCGCCGCGGCCAGGGTTTCAGCGCCCTGCGCCAGCCAGTGCCGGCGCTGCGCCTGCAACCCCGCCACGATGGCCGCCGCTCCGCCCGCGCTGCCGTGGAAATTCGCCAGCTCTGCGCCCATCGCCCCCAGCAGGGCCAGGAAGGCCGGCTCGTCGCCCGGGGCGATGTTCAGCTTACGGCTGTCCGGTGCCAGGCGGCGGATGACCAGAGCCTTACCGATCGTCAGCCAGGGATCGGGCGCCCGCTGCGGGCCATGCGCCAGCGCCGCCGCATCCACGGCACCGGCGCCGGCCGCGATCCAGGCCGAGGGCACCAGCGCCTTGGCCTCCCGCACGACCCGCCCGCCGCGCCATTCCGCGATCGCCACAAAGCGCGGCCGGCCCAGGCTGCCCAGGCCCGCGACCCGCGGGGCGAAACGGGCGGGGCCGGAGCCTGGCGGTAATGCGGCCAGCAGTGCCGCGCGCATCGGTGCAGGCGCCTCGCCATCGGCCAGGCGGTCGATCTTGGCCCAGAAGGTGGCGCGCGCGGCGGGCGTGGGCGCGGCCACGTCGCGCATTGGGGCATGCGCCTCATCAAGAATGAAGGGGCGCGGCGCGGCCAGCCCCGCATTGTAGCCTTCGAGCAAGGCGCGCTGCACGACATGGGCATCGGGCGCGCCGCGGGTCAGCAAAGCGCTGGTCGCGAGCCGCAGCAGGTCAGTCGGCCAGGGCAGCGTCGCCGCTTCATCCAGGTCGTTCACCCCCCAGACCAGCCGGCCCTCCGCATCGCGCCAGGTGCCGAAATTCTCCAGATGCGCGGCGCCACCCGAGGGCACGGCCGGCTGCGCCGCGCCCTCCGGCAGCAGCCCGGCGAAACGCGCTGCGAAGCGGAAGCAGGTGGCACGGAAGAAGCCGAAGGCATCATTCGCCATCGCCGCGCGTTTCTGGTCCAGATCGGCCGGCACCACCGCACAATGCTGGGCGAGCCACGCTTCATGGGCGGCCTGGGCAGCCTTCATGCTGAGAATCTTGGACATGGTCGCAATCTATCAGGTTGCGGGACAGGCTGGGGGGTGGCGCTCGCGCTTTGCAGCAGCCCACCCCCGCCCAATCGCGTGCCCGGGGTGCCGCACCGCTTGACCCGGCAGCCGTGCCGCGGGACGAAGCCGCATGCTCGACAAGAACTTCGACCCCGCCGGTTTCGAGGCGCGACTTTATGCCCGTTGGGAAACCGCGGGCGTATTCGGCCCCGCCGGGCAGGGCGTCCCCTACACCGTTGTGATTCCACCACCCAACGTTACCGGCAGCCTGCATATCGGGCACGCGCTGAACAACACGCTGCAGGACGTGCTGGTGCGTTTCCGCCGCATGCAGGGGCGCGACGCGCTGTGGATGCCGGGCACCGACCATGCCGGCATCGCCACCCAGATGGTGGTGGAGCGGCAGCTGGCGCAGGCGCAGCAGCCCACCCGGCAGGAGCTGGGGCGCGATGAGTTCCTCAAGCGCGTCTGGGCGTGGAAGGAGGAAAGCGGCGGCACCATTTCGCGCCAGCTGCGCCGCCTCGGCTCGTCGCTGGACTGGCCGCGCGAGCGCTTCACCATGGATGCCGGCCTGTCCAGCGCGGTGGTCGAGGTCTTTGTGCGTCTGCATAAGGCTGGGCTGATCTACCAGGATACGCGCCTGGTGAACTGGGACCCGGTGTTCCAGACCGCGATCAGCGACCTGGAGGTGGAAAGCCGCGAGGTGCGCGGCAGCCTCTGGCACATCCGCTATCCGGTCGAGGGCGGCGGCGAGCTAGTAGTCGCCACCACCCGGCCGGAAACCATGCTGGGCGACACCGCCGTTGCTGTTCATCCGGAGGATGCGCGCTTCGCCGCCCTGGTGGGCCGGCACGTGATCCTGCCGCTGACCGGGCGGCGCATCCCCATCATCGCCGATGCGTATTCGGACCCGGAGAAGGGCACGGGGGCGGTGAAGATCACCCCGGCGCACGACTTCAATGATTTCGAGGTGGCCCGCCGCCACGGCCTGCCGATGCCCAGCATCTTCGACGGCGAGGGCCGCGTGTCGCTCTCTGAGATCGGCGGCCAGGACTTCGTCGCCACCCTGGACGGGCTGGACAGGTTCGAGGCGCGCCGCCGCGTCGTGGCCGAGCTGGAGCGGCTGGAACTGCTGGCCGCCACCGAGCCGCACACCCACCAGGTGCCGCATGGCGACCGCTCCGGCGTGCCCATTGAGCCACGCCTGACCGTGCAGTGGTACTGCAACGCGGCCGAATTGGCGAAGAAGCCGATCGAGAGCGTCGAAACCGGGCGCGTGAAGTTCGAGCCCGACAATTGGAAGAACCTGTTCTTCAGCTGGATGCGCGACATCCAGCCCTGGTGCATCTCCCGCCAGCTGTGGTGGGGGCACCAGATTCCGGCCTGGCACGCCGACGATGGGCGGGTGTTCGTCGAACGCAGCGAGGCCGAGGCGCAGGCGGCTGCCGGCTCCGGCGTGGTGCTGACCCGCGACCCGGACGTGCTCGACAACTGGTTCAGCCACGCCGTGTGGCCATTCAACACGCTGGGGCGGCCCGGGCAGGCGCCGTTGCTGGCGGAACACCACCCCGCTG
>JACMRO010000328.1 GCA_014376425.1 Rubritepida sp. | reverse complement strand
TTCCTATCGCGGCGAGCGGCACCTGTCGGGCCCCGCCGGCGCCCAGGGCGGTAGCGCGGGCATGGCGGCGGCCGCCCGCATCGTAGGGCCGGAAGGGGTGCGGCACCTGCCGTCCAAGGCGCGCGTCGCCTGGGCGGCCGGCGAACGGTTGATCATCGAGACCTCGGGCGGCGGCGGCTGGGGCCTGGCTACAGGAGAGACGGCTTGAAACTGACCCGACGCGCCCTGCCCTGGCTGGCCGCCCCAACCCTGATCACGACACTGGTCCCGGCCGTGGCCCTGGCGCAGGCCGCCTGGCCCAACCGCCCGGTGCGCATCGTTGTCCCCTTTCCGCCCGGCGGCAGCACCGATGTGCTGGCCCGCCGTCTGGCAGACCGGCTCAGCCAAGCCCTGGGGCAGACCTTCCTGGTCGAGAACCGGGCCGGCGCCGGCGGCACCACCGGGGCCGACCATGTCAGCAAGGCCGCCGCCGATGGTCACACCCTGCTGATGGGAGTGACCGGCAGCAACGCCATTGCGCAGAGCCTGTACGCCAACCTGCCCTATGACACGGTGCGGGGTTTCGCACCGGTGGCGCGCATGCTCTCCGCACCGCTCGTCCTGGTGGTGACGCCAGGCCTGCCGGTGCGCGACCTGCCCGGCTATGTCGCCGCCAGCCGGACCGGGACGATGAATTATGCCACGCCCGGCAACGGCACGGCCATGCACCTCACCGCCGTGATGTTCGCACAGGCGGCGGGGGTGGCGCTGACCCAGATTCCCTATCGCGGCTCGGCGCAATTGATGGTCGACCTGGTGGCAGGCACGGTCGCCTCGGCCTTCGCCGACCTGCTGGTGGTGCTGCCGCAGATCGCGGCCGGCACGGTCCGGGCCCTGGCCGTCACCGGAACCGCCCGCCACCCGCTGCTGCCCGAAGTGCCGACCGTGGCCGAGGCCGGCCTGCCCGGCTTCCAGGCCATCTCCTGGCAGGGGCTGTTCGCGCCGCCCGCCACCCCGGCCGCCTTGCTCGAACAGGTCCACGCCGCCTTCGCCCGCGCCATGCAGGCCGAGGAGATCGGCCCCTTCTTCGCCCGGCAGGGCTTCACCGTGGAGACGACCACGCCGGCGGAATTCGCCGCGTTCGTGGCGGCCGAGACGGCGCGCTGGGGCGCGGTGGTGCGGGCGGCCGATCTGCGCCTGGACTGAACTGGCGTGGCGCCGCCTTTCGTGCTGCCCTGCTAAGCATGCCGCTTCGCCACGACATCCGCCGCGGCGCGCTCTTCATGCTGGGCGCCACCGCGCTTTTCACCATCATGTCCACGCTGGTCAAGCTGGTCGGCGACCGGCTGCCCTTCACCGAAGTGATGTTCTTCCGCTGCGCCATCGCCATGCCGGTCGTCGGGCTGATCGTGTTTCGCACCGGTGACTGGGGAGTGCTGCAAACGCGCCGGCCCATGGGGCACTTCCTGCGCGCCTGCACCGGGACGGCGGCGATGAGCAGCAGCTTCTATGCGCTGACCCTGCTGCCGCTGGCGGAACACACGGCGCTGTCCTACACCACGCCCCTGTTCGTCACGCTGCTGAGCATTCCCATGCTGGGTGAACGGCCGGGGGTGCATCGCTGGGGCGCGGTGCTGGTGGGGTTCGCCGGCATTGTGGTGATCGCGCTGGGCCAGGGCGCGTTTAGCGCAGGGTTTTCCGGCCCGCATGCCGTGGGGGTTGGTTTCGCGGTGTTGCAAGGGGTGTTTTCGGCGGTGACGACCATGCTGGTGCGCGGCCTGTCGGCGACCGAGAAATCCACCACCATCGTGATGTGGCAGTCGCTGCTGATGACCATCTTCACCGGCCTGACCCTGCCCTTCCTGTGGGTGACGCCCACCCCTGCCGAGCTGCTTCTGCTGCTGGGCATCGGCGTTACCGGCGGCGTGGCGCAGGTGATGCTGACGGAGGCCTATGCCTCGGCGCAGGTCAGCGCATTGGGGCCATACTCATACACCTCGATCCTTTGGGCGACCTTGCTGGGCATTGTGGTTTTCGGAAACTGGCCAGGGCTTTCGATGGGCCTGGGCGCGGCGCTGATCGTCGCCGCCGGCCTCTACATTCTCCACCGCGAAATGAAACGGACGAAGCGTTGAACATGCCCTATCTGCGTGAAGACAGCGCCGTGGTCGGCCAGGTCCAGCACGTGGCACCCGGCGTGCGCCGGCTGCTATGCGGCAACCCCGGCCCCTTCACCTGGCGCGGCACCAACACCTACCTGATCGGCGAGGGCGGTGTGGCGGTGCTCGACCCTGGTCCCGCCGATGCGGCGCATCTGGCCGCCATCCTGCGCGCGGTCAGCGGCGAGACGGTGACCCACATCCTGGTCAGCCACACCCATCGCGACCATTCGCCCGGCGCCGCCGCGCTGGCCGAGGCGACCGGCGCGCCCACGCTGGGCTTCGGCCCGCACCTGACGCATGGCCATGGCGGCGATGAGGACTTCACCCCCGCTATCCGCCTGCGCGACGGCGAGGTGATCCCTGGCGATGGCTGGCGGCTGACGGCGCTGCACACGCCCGGCCATTGCGCCAACCACCTGGCCTTCGCGCTGGAGGGCAGTGGGATGCTGTTCTCCGCCGACCATGTGATGAGCTGGTCGAGCACCGTGATCAGCCCACCCGACGGCAACATGCGCGACTACATGAACAGCCTGGCGAAACTGCGCGCGCGCGAGGGGCAGGACCGCCTCTACCTGCCAGGCCACGGCCCGCCGCTGCCCGAGCCGATGGCCTTCATCGACGCGCTGGCCGCGCACCGCCGGCGGCGTGAGGCGCGGGTGGTTGGGGCGCTGCGCGAGTTGGGGCAGGCCAGCGCGCCGGCCCTGGTCGGGCCGGTATATGGCCCGATGGACCCGAAGCTGACCGGGGCCGCCGGGCGCAGTTTGCTGGCCAATCTGGAAATGCTGGAGGAGGACGGGGTGGTCAGGCGGGAGGGCGAGGTCTGGGCGCTGACGGGGTGATCGGCCGCTCCAGGCTGCGCCGGTTCATCCCCAGGAACCGCGCCGGGGTGCGGCCCGCCCGCTCGGTGGCGGGCATGGAGTGCCAGGCCAGGAACTCCTCCAGGATCACCGCCGTGATGCTGGCCATGCCCGCGGCGCGCGCCGCCGTTGCCGCGTAGAAGCCCAGCTCCTCCAGCTCCCCACTGCTGACGATGTTGCCGCGCACCGCGCTGGCCGGCGCGATCAGGAATCGGGCGTTGAAGCGCATCGGCCGCCCGGTCGGGGTGACGGCGCGGCAGAGATAGTCGAGTGCGGCCAGCGCCGGCGGGTCGCCCATCGAAAGGCCGGTCTCCTCGTGCAGTTCGCGCGCCGCGGCCATGGCGCAGGCGCGCGCCAGCCTCGTGCCGCCGACGCGGCTGAGCCCCGCCAATACCTCGGGCCGCAGCTCGCTGGTCGCCGGCGCCGCCGCATCGCCCGGGTCAACCCTTCCACCGGGGAAGACCATCACATCGGGCATGAAGCGCAGCGATTTGTGGCGGCGGCCCATCAGCAGTTCGGGGCCATCCTTGC
>JACMRO010000327.1 GCA_014376425.1 Rubritepida sp. | reverse complement strand
TGACATGCGAATGCCGGGCCGACGACGACGGTGCGGGGTTTGTCTGGCATGCCTCCATGCTCCCCGCGCGCCGGCGCCGACGCAAGCCGTCCGCCCCGACCCGGTTGACGCACCCACCCGGACGGGACGAACCTACCCTCAACGAAGTAATGGGATGGATCATGCGGATCGTCGCAAACCAGGGCCTTGGCGCGCGCCTGCTGGAGGTGGACCTGGCGCAGACGTTAAGCGACGCCGATTTCGCTGCCCTGCTGGCGGCGCTGGGCGAACACGGCGTTCTGAGCGCGCCGGCCCAGTCCATGGACGCGGCCCAGTTGGCGGCGCTCGGCGCCAGGCTGGGCACGCTCGAGGTCAACGTCGCCAACAAGTACCATGCCCCGGGCATCCCCGAGGTGATGATCCTCTCCAACAAGCGCGACGCGGCCGGCAATGCGGTGGGCCTGGGCGATGCGGGCCAGGGCTGGCACACGGATATGAGCTATTCGGCCGACATCGCGCTGGCCAACATCCTGCACGCCAAGGAAGTGCCCGTGCGCGACGGCATGGCCCTGGGCAGCACGCGGTTCCTCGACATGCACGCCGCCGCGGCCGACCTGCCGGACGACATCCGTGCCCGCATCCAGGGCCGCCGCGCGCTGCATGATTTCGAGAAATTCTGGGACATGGTCCGCCGCCGCCCCGGCTCCGAACGCGGCCCCCTGACCCCCGAACAGCGCGCCAGGAAGCCGCCGGTCTGGCAGCCGCTGCTGCGCCGCCATCCCATCACCGGGCGCGAGGTGCTCTATTGCAACCCCGGCTACGCCACCCGCATCGAGGGGCTGGAAGCGGCCGAGAGCGACGCCCTGCTGGAATTCCTGTTCAGGCATCAGACGCAGACCAAATACCTCTACGCCCACAGCTGGTCGCCCGGCGACGTGCTGATGTGGGATAATATCGGCACCATTCACAATGCCGTAGCCGACTATGGCGAGGCCGAGCCGCGCTACATCCTGCGCGTCCAGGTCATGGCCGACCGTTACGCGGATGCGCTGGCGGCGTGAGGCTGGGCACCGCGCTGATCGGCGGCCGGCCCACGCTGGTCGCGGCCCTGGGGGACGGGCTGGTGGGCCTGCCTGGAACGCTGCTGGGCTTGCTGCAGGGCGGCGAGGCGGCGATGTGCGAATGCGCTCACCTGGTCGCGCTGGCCGCACGCGGGCCGCCACCCCTGCCCATGGCACCGCTGCTGGCGCCGCTGATCCCCGGCAAGATCCTGGGCGTCGGCCGCAATTACGCCGACCATGCGAAGGAGGTGGGCGGGCCGTTGCTGACCGCGCCGCGCATCTTCCTCAAGCCATCATCCTCGGTGGTGGGGCCGGGCGCCGCGGTGCGCATCCCCGCCGCCGTCACCAAGCCGGACTGGGAGGCTGAGCTGGCAGTGGTGATCGGCACGCGTGCCCAGAACGTCACCGCCGGCGAGGCGCTGGATTACGTCGCCGGCTACACCGTGCTGAACGACATATCCGCCCGCGAATTTCAGTTCGACCAGCCGCTGCCGATGACCAGCTTTGCCAAGGGGCTGGACGGCTTCTGCCCGCTCGGCCCCTGGCTTGTCACGGCCGACGAGGTGGGCGAGCCCTGGGACCTTGAAGTGACCTGCGCATTGAACGGCGAGGAAGTGCAACGCGGAAACACGCATGACCTGATCTTCGCGGTGCCCGCGCTGATCGCCTACCTCTCGCGCTACCTGGCGCTGGAGCCGGGCGACGTCATTGCCACCGGCACGCCGGCGGGCTCGGGCCATTTCCGCAAGCCGCCGCGCTACCTGAAAAGCGGCGACCGGCTGCGGCTGGAAGTGTCGCGCGTCGGCGTGCTCGAACATTCCATCGCGTGAGGAACGCCATGCTCCGACTGTTGATCGCGCTCTGCCTGGCCTTGCCGGCCGCCGCGCAGGACTACCCCAGCCGCCCCGTGCGGGTGGTGGTGGCGCTGGCCCCGGGTGGCAATGCGGACATCAACGCGCGGGTGGTGGCGCAGGCGCTGTCCACCTCGCTCGGGCAGGCCTTCGTGGTCGAAAACCGCCCGGCTGCCGGCGGCACCGTGGCGGTGGAGACGGTAGGGCGGGCGGCACCCGATGGCTACACCCTGCTGGTGGGCGCGCTGGGCTCGCATGACCTCAACATCGGCCTCTATCCGCAGGCGCCGGTCAATCCGTTGACCGGGCTCGACCACATTACGATCATCAGCGAAAGCGCCATGGTGGCGGCGGTGCATCCTTCGCTGGGTGTGCGCAGCCTGGCCGAATTCCGCGCCCTGCTGCGGGAGCGGCCGGGCGTGGTCACCTTCGGCTCATCGGGCAACGGCACCACCGGGCATATCGCGGCCGCCCTGCTTTTGCATGAGCTGGGCGTGACCGCGCAGCATGTGCCCTATCGCGGCTCGGCCGCCGCCTTCACCGATCTTTCGGCCGGGCGTATCGGCTTTCAGGTCGATACAATTTCCTTCATCGCCGAGAGCATCCGCGCGGGTTACGTGCGCGGCCTGGTCACCGGCGGGCGCCTGCGGGGGCCGCAAATCCCCGATGTACCGACGGGGGCCGAGGCCGGGCTGCCAGGCTTCGTGGCGACGACCTGGACGCCTGTCTCGGCACCGCCCGGCACACCGCCGGCAATCCTGGAGCTGCTTTCCGCCCGCGTCGCCGCGGCACTGGCGGAGGGCCCGGCGCGCGAGAGGCTGCTGGGTCTGGGCAATACCATCCCCACCGGCATGACGCCGGCCCGCACCCGTGCCTTCATCGAGGCTGAGGCGGTGAAATGGCTGCCCATCATCCGCGCCACCGGGGCCACACTGGATTGAACGCAATGCTGCTCGCCACCGCCGATGCGATCCGCGCCCAATGCCTC
The DNA here is from genome assembly GCA_014376425.1 of Rubritepida sp. Classification (GTDB taxonomy): domain Bacteria; phylum Pseudomonadota; class Alphaproteobacteria; order Acetobacterales; family Acetobacteraceae; genus Rhodovarius. The sequence continues at coordinate 14,384 of JACMRO010000327.1, read as the reverse complement.
AGCGTGCTGCGCGCCTGGGGCATGCCCGACGACCTGGCCGCCACCACCGCCGACATCATGACCGAGACCGACCTGATGGGCGTGGACAGCCACGGCATCAGCATGCTGATGACCTACGAGGAGGGCGTGAAGCGCGGCCAGATCCGCCTGGGCAACCCGCCGCGGCTGGAGCGGCGGCATGGCGCGACGGCGCTGCTGGATGGCGGCGACGGGCTGGGACACCCGGTTTCGGTCATGGGCATGAACCTGGCGGTCGAGCTGGCGGGCGAACACGGCGTGGGCGTCGTGGGCGTGGTGAACAGCCACCATTTCGGCGCTGCCGGCGCCTATGCGCGCATCGCCTCACGCCGCGGCTTCCTCGGCATGGTCGCGAGTTCGACGCGCGGCGTGCTGATGGTGCCAACCGGCGCCGCGGAGCCGATCCTGGGCACCAACCCCTGGGCCTTTTCGGCCCCGGCCGCGCGGCACAACGACTTCGTGCTCGACATGGCGACAACGACGGTCGCCGGCAATAAGGTCCGCGTGCATCACCTCAACAACAAGCCCCTGCCCGAGGGCTGGGTGGTGGATGGGGATGGCCAGGGCGTAACCGATTCCCGTGTCGGCAACGACTATGTCTTCAAACATGCCGAAGGCGGCATCACCCCGCTGGGCGGCACCGGCGCCATGGGCAGCCACAAGGGCTACGGCCTGGCGATGATGGTGCACCTGCTGGGCGGCGCGTTGGTGGGTGCCAGCTTCTCGCCGATCCGCAACCGCACCCAGGGGCCCGACGAGCCCAACAACATCGGCCACTTCTTCCTGGCGCTGAAACCGGACATGTTCCGCGCGGCCGGGCTGTTCGAGGCCGATGTGAGCGATGCCATCGACGTCCTGCATGGCGCGAAGCGGGCGGATCCGGAGAAGCCGGTGCTGGTGGCCGGCGAGCCGGAGGACATGATTCGCGAGAAGCGCCTGGCTGAGGGGATTCCCATCCCGCCGGCTCTGGAGGCGCAGCTGCGCGACGTGTGCGAACGGGCGGGGACAAGCTTCCTGCTGCGGCCGAACGCGGCCGCCTTAGCATAGCTGGCTATTACCTCGGGCGCCGCCGGATCAAATCCCGGCTTGCCGCTATGCAAGCAGCCAAGGGTCGGTCTTCAGGCCGGGCAGCGCATCGTGATGCCATGGGAGATGCCGCCGGGAGCGTTGACGGCGGTCTCGCGTGACACTCTCCGGATTGGCCGGAGGACGGAGCCGGCAGTGACGCAGAACAGGTTGCCCTCAGAATTCGGCAGCACACCGCCGATGGCGCTGTTCAGCGTGACGATGCGGGCATGCGCGGCTATGGCGTCCAGAGCGCGATGCCGCCGCCGATGAAGTCGGAGGCACGCAGGTCAGGGTGCGGGACAACGGAACGGGCACCAACAGCAGGCGCGGCTTTTAGCCGGCGGTGAGCCGCCGCCCGATTGCCGGCATGGTGTTGAACATCACCACTAGCGCCGTGCCCAGCCAGAGCGCCAGCGCCGCACGCAAGGGCGGCTCCTGCGTGCCACCGCGGGCCACGCCAGCGGCGGCACAGCGCGGCGGCCGACTACCCGCGCGTTTCGGTCCGGAACGCCTTGCTCACAATGCGCCAGCCATCCGCCAGCTTCAGCAGCACCAGCACATCGGTGAAGAAGCGTGGCGGGATGGCGCAGTTCAGCTTCACCACCGCCAGCTCCGGCCCCGCGAGGTCAATCGCCAGGATCCGGTCGTGGCGCGTCAGCCCCTGTGCCTTCGGGTTGGGCCGGGCGCGGACCGCCTCCAGCCAGGCGTCGCGCCGCACCTCCACCAGCGCGCCGTCCTTTTCCGAGCGCAACTCGGAAGCCGGGTGGAAGGCGGCGGCCAGCTTGTCGGCATCGCCCTCGTACAGACCGTCGAGATAGGTGTGGATCACCGCCTCGATCGCGGCCATGGCGGCGGTGTCGGGATTGGGGACTGGGGCTTCGGGCATGTGGTTTCCTCCTGAGCCCAGCTTGCTGCAGGGTGGACGCGGGCGCAACATCCTACCCATGTCCATGCCCCGCCGCGCGCTGCTTGCCGCACCGCTCGCCCTGCCCGCCCGGGCGCAGCCTGCCTGGCCGGCCCGCCCGGTGCGCCTCATCATCCCCTACGCCGCCGGCGGGGGTACCGACATACTCGGCCGCGCCCTGGCCGAGGCGCTGCGCCCGTTCCTGCCCCACCCCATCGTCGTCGAGAACCGCGCCGGCGGGAACGGTGTGATCGGCACCGAGGCGATGGTCCGCGCCGAACCGGACGGCCACACGCTTACCGCCGTCGTCTCCACCCACATTCTCAACCGCCACACCATGGCAGCACTGCCCTACGACCCGATCCGCGACGTCAGCCCGGTCGCCATGCTGACCCGCAACACCATGATGCTGGCCGCTGGCCATGCCCTGCCCTTCGACGACATGGCCGGCCTGCGCGGCTTTGCCGCCGCCAACCCCCGCGCCCTGTCCACCGGCTCGACCGAGGCTCTGTCCCAGTTCATCGGCCAGGAGATGGCGCGCCGCATCGGCGCCGACATTCCCGACGTGCAGTACCGCGCCGGCAGCCAGCTGATGACCGATGTCGTGGCCGGGCACCTGCCGCTGGGCTGGACCAGCTCGGCCAGCGTGGTGCCGCACATGGCCACCGGCCGGGTGAAGTTGATCGCCTGTTCGACGGCGACGCGCACGCCATTCTTCCCCGCTGTGCCCACCATGCAGGAGCAAGGCTTCGCCGGCTTCGACCTGGCCGGCTGGGTGGCGCTGCTGGGCCCATCGGGCATGCCGGCCGCGCTGGTGGAACGCATCGGCGAAACGTTCGGCGGCGCCTTTCGCGACCCGGCGTTCCAGGCGCGGCTTGCGGCCCTGGGTATCGAGCCCGATTTCCGCCGCGCCGCCGCTCTGCTCGAGGCGATGCGGCGCGAGGACAGCATCTGGGCCGACGCCGCGCGCGCCGGCCACATCAACCGCCAGTAGGAACCAGCATGGCCAGAGCCTCCCTCAAAGCCGCTTTCGATGCGAAAAAGTTCATCGTGGCACCCGGCATCTTCGACGGCATCTCCACCCTCGTCGCGGACGGTATGGGGTTCGACTGCCTCTATGGAACAGGCTTCGGCACCGTCGCCTCCCATATGGGCGTGGCCGATGCCGGCATCGCCACCTATACCGACATGGTCGGCCGCATGGGCCGCTTCGCCGCACTGGCCAGGACGCCGATCATCGCCGATGCCGATACCGGCTATGGCGGGCTGCTGAACGTGCGCCATACCGTGCAGGGCTATGAGGCGGCGGGCATTTCCGGGATCCAGCTGGAGGATCAGGAGAGCCCAAAGAAATGCGGCCACACCCCCGGCCGCCGTGTCATTCCGGCCGAGGAGATGGTGCTCAAAATCCGCGTCGCCGTCGAGGCGCGGCGCGACCCCAACTTCCTGATAGTGGCGCGCACCGATGCCCGCACCGGGCTGGGGCTGGAGGAGGCGATTCGCCGCGGCCACATGTTCGACGAGGCCGGCGCCGACGTCGTCTTCATCGAAAGCCCGGAGAGCGAGGCCGAGATGATGGAGATCGGCCGCGCCTTGCCCGGCAAACCGCTGCTGGCGAACATGGTGGAAGGTGGCCGCACCCCCATCCTGCCCGCCGCGCGCCTGCGCGAGATAGGCTACGGCATCGCCATCTACCCCGCAGTGGGCTTCCTGGCGGCAGCCGCAGCCTTCGAGCGCGCCTTCAGCCACCTGAAATCGCAGGGCGACAGCACTGGTCTGCCGCTGCAGGAGAGCTACGGCTTCGGCCGCATCTGCGAGCTGATGGGCTTCCCCGACGTCTGGGCCTTCGACAAACGCTGGGCGCAGCCGGAAGCAGCCGAATGATCAAGGCTCTGGTTTTCGACACCTTCGGCACCGTGGTCGACTGGCGTTCGGGCATCGCCCGTGCGCTGGCCCCCTTCCTGGTGGCGCACGGCCGGCCCGAACTCGACCCGTTCGCGCTGGCGGATGCCTGGCGCCGCCGCTACCAGCCGGCGATGGAGGAATGCCGCGCCGGTCGCCGCCCCTTCACCCGCCTCGACGTGCTCCATCGGGAAAACCTGGAGACGATGCTGGCCGACCACGGGGTTCGCGCGGCAGCGGCTGATCTGGATGCGTTGAACCTGGCCTGGCATGCGCTCGACCCCTGGCCGGACGTGCTGCTCGGCCTGCATCGCTTGCGCCGGAAATTCTTTCTGGCGCCGCTGTCCAACGGCAACATCCTGCTGTTGGCCAACATGGCCAAGCGTGCCGGCATTCCCTGGGACGCGGTGCTGGGCGCCGAACCCGTGCAGGCCTACAAGCCCGACCCCCTTGCCTACACCCGCACCGCCGAGATCCTGGCCATCGCGCCGGCCGAGCTGTGCCTGGTGGCGGCGCATAATGGCGACCTGCGGGCGGCGCGGGCCGCCGGCCTCGCCACCGCCTTCGTCTTCCGCCGCGGCGAGCACGGGCCCGGCCAAACCACCGACCTGACCGCGGAGGATCCCTGGGACTGGGTGTGCGAAGATTTCATCGATCTGGCGGCGCAGATGAAGTGCTGATCTGGCTGCTGGTGCTGCTCCTCCTTGGCCCCGCGCACGCCGCCGGGTTGCCCGAGCAGGTCGTGCCGGGCACCGGCGGCCAACTCATCATCCGCCGCACGTCCGAGGGCAATCAGGCGCTGCTGGCGGTGCGGGAAGGAAGGCGGCGTGCCCTCCTGAACGATCAGTCGCTGACCGCGGTGCCGCTCGACCCAATTGCCGGGCGGCCGGCGGTCATGGTCCGCGGCTGGACGGGTGGCGCCTACTGCTGCTTTCAACTTCACATCCTGGTACGAACCAACGGCGCCTGGCACCTGGCGGGGCGCTTCTACGGCGGCAAGGGCGCTGAGGTGGCGCCGGTCCGCGAGGCGGGGAGCCTGTGGCTGCCTGATGGCCAGCTCGACTTCTGGGACCTCAATGTCAGCCTGGGGACAGATCTGCGCGTTCCCATTGCCTACCGCCTGCGGCATGGCAGGCTGCAACCCGATCTCCCTGCCATGCGAGGCTCGGTGGCCGAGGCGCTCGGCCCGACCTGCCCCCGGCGTGGCAGTCAGCGGTCCTTGCGCCGAGCCCCGCCGTCTTTTGCCTCGGTGCCCGATGCGGTGGCGGCGCTGAATGCCGGCGTATGGGGGAGCGACCCGCGATTGGCCCACCTCTGGCGGCCCGAAGCGGAATATGCCCGTCGTGCCCTTTGCCTGTTCCATGCCGGCCACGGAGACGCGGCCATGGAATTGTGGCGCGGCTGGCCGGAGGGCGGCGAGGAACGCGCGCTCACACTGCGACAAATCCGCGCGGTGCTCAGTTGTGGCGGCTTCCGGCCCTTATGGGCGGCCATGCATGGCGAGGCCCATCCCTGGCTGGGCGGGGACTGCACCACCGAAGATGCGGACGTCCTGCGCAACTGGCGGCTTTGAGCCTTAGCCAGGTTCCACAGGCCGCATCGGCCGTCCCACCGCCTTGAACACCCCGCCGCCATAGCCCGCCGCTTCGGGGATGCGCATCCACTTGCCGGCCTCGTCCTCGAACGGCTCCGGGCAGACCGTCACCACCGGCCCCGCGCCAGCCAGCGCCTCGGCCACGTGGCCGAAGCGGGCCAGGCGCACAAGGTTCAGCCGGGTCGCGAAGACCAGCACGCGCTGCCCCACCTCCGCCTCGGCCAGCGCCTGGCCAGGGGTGATCCAGACGCTTTCGACCGCCTCGTCGCCATCATGCAGCCCGATCTGCTGCGCCGGCGCTTCGGCCAGGTAGAAATGCGTATCGAAGCGCTTGGGCATGTCGGGGGGCGTGATCCAGTGGGCGAAATGGACCAGCGCGTCGGCGGCGGGCGTCAGAGCGTGCTCGGCCAGCACGGCGTGAAAATCGCCATCTCGGGGCAGGCTGTGTTCGGCCAACATGTCGCCGCCGCGGCGGGCCAGCAACAGCCCCGACTCCTCGAACGCCTCGCGGATCGCGGCGATGCGGAAGGGGTCGCCCAGCGCGGCATCCGCCTCCTCTACCCTCCCGCCGGGGAAGACCAGGGCACCGCCCGCGAAATCGATGGCGCGGTTGCGTACGACCATGAATACCTCCAGGCCCTCGGCGCCGTCCCGCAGCAGCAGGATGGTGCTGGCTGGCCGCGCCTCACTCGGCACGGATGTTCCCTTCGCGGATGATCGGTCCCCAGGTCTCGTATTCGCGCCGGATGTGGCCGGCGAAATCCTCGGGCGTGCCGCCCACGACCGCGCCGGCCTGGCCCTGGAAGATGCGCTCCCGCACCTCGGGCAGGGCTGCGATGCGGCCGAACACCTCGTTGACGCGCAGCACCATGCCGCGCTCCATGCCCGCCGGCGCCAGGATGCCGTGCCACACCGCGACATTGAAGCCGGGCAGCACGCTGTCCACCGCTGGTATCCCCGGCAGCAGCGGCGTGCCGCCCGGCACGCTGACCGCCACCGCCCGCGCCCGCCCCTCACGGACCATCGACAGCGCCGACGAGACCGTCGGGAAGCCGAACTGGGCGTCGCCGCGGATCAGCGCCGTCACCATCTCGGCACCCGAACGGTAGGGGACGTGCACCATCCGCACCCCCGCACGCTTGAGGAACAGCTCCATAAACAGGTGGCTGCCATTGCCGTTGCCGGCGGAGGAGAATGTGAAGCCGTCGGGGCGCGCCCGAGCTGCCTCGATGATCTCCGCCATCGTCTGCTGGGTGACCGCGGGGTGGGCAATCAACGTGCCGGGCAGGTTCACCAGATGGATGATGGGCGTGAACGCGGTCATTGGGTCGTAGGCCAGCGAGGGGTACAGCAGCCGGCCGATGGCGTTGGCGCCGACATCGGCCATCATCAACGTGGCGCCATCGGGCCGCTGCTGCGCCGCGAAGGCGCCACCGATGGTGCCCCCGGCGCCGGCGCGGTTCTCCACCACCAGCTGCTGGCCGTTGGCGAATTCGGCGAAGCGCGCTGCCATGGTGCGGCTGAGCGTATCGATCGCGCCACCCGGGCCGAAGGGGACGATGAGGCGGATCGGCTTGTCCGGCCAGGGATGCTGGGCGAGGGCGGGCAGCGCCAGGGGGATGGCGGCCAGCCAGGTGCGGCGTGGTATCATGGGGCGTCTTCTCCTGAGCTCCAGCAAGCCATGCGGGGGCGCAGTGCGCAACCAAGCCCCTTCCCCCGGCTGCGTCACCGTCTGTAGGTTGTCGTCTGCACCACATCACAAGGCCTTCTGCCATCACCTGGTCGCTCCTTGCCCACGAGCCCGAGACTGGCGCCTTTGCCATCGCCGTCACCACCTGCAACCTGGCCGTGGGGGCGGCGGTGCCACATCTGCGCGCCGGGGTGGGCGCCGTCGCCACCCAAAGCATGACCAACCGCTACCTCGGCCCCGCCATCCTGGACGCCATGGCGCGCGGTGTGGCGCCGGTGCCGGCGGTGGAGGGCGCCATTGCCATGGATGAGGGCCGGGCCCTGCGCCAGGTCCATGCCATCGATGGCCACGGCCGCGCCGCCGCCTGGACCGGGGGGCGCTGCGTCGAATGGGCCGGGCACATCACCGGCACCGGCTGGTCCGTCGCCGGCAACATGCTGAGCCACGAATCGGTTGTGGCCGACACCACCGCCGCCTTCCTCACCCGCACCGAGCTGGCGCTGCCCGAACGCATGCTGGCAGCGCTGGACGCCGGGGAGGCGGCGGGCGGCGACCGGCGCGGCCGGCAATCCGCGGCGTTGCAGCTGATCACGATCGAGGATTTCGCCGATATCGACCTGCGGGTGGACGACCATGTCGAACCGCTGCCCGAGTTGCGCCGGCTGCTGGAACTCTGGCGCCGGCACCGCGCGCCGCGGCTGTCCGAACAACCCGGCCGCGCCAGCCCATCGGGGCTGCACGACCTCGACGTGGTGGAGGCACGCTTCCGCGCAATGGGCCTGCCGGTGAAGCCGCGCTGAGGTTTGCGCCGTCACCTGCCTGGTCGCCTTCTTCCCGCTGGTGGTCGCAGCGGTCGCGGGCAAGCTGGCGACACCGCCCGAGCTGATCGAACTTGGCCGCGCCCGCCATGCCGGCGTGCTACGCTGTTCCATTCGTCTTCGGTGGGTTGCAGCTCCCGGCCGCACTGAGCGTGGTGGGTGCCGTGGTGGCCGAGTTCGTCGGCGCCGATGCCGGGCTGGGCTACCTGATCCAGCCATCCATGGCATTCTTCCGCACGCCGCTGGCCTTCGCGGCCGTGGTCGCGCTGGCACTGATGGGCATGCTGCTGTTCGTGGCGGTGGGCCTGGTGGAAAAGCTGCTGTTCCCATGGTCCTCGGGCGCGGCGAACCGATAAGGGAGAGACGCATGGCCGTGACCAAGAAGGGCTTGCAGCTGATCCGCAGTGGCCGCCTGGCCGACCCGGCGCTGCGCCGCGCAGTGCCGGTGGACATCCTCATCGAGGATGGCGTCATCCGCGAGATGGGCGCGAACCTCGCCGCTCCCGACAGCGCCGAGGTCTTCGACGCCCAGGGCCTCATCCTGCATCCCGGCCTCATCAACGCCCACACCCATGGCCATGGTGGCCTGGCCCGCGGCCAGGGCGACAAATGGACGCTGGAGCTTCTGCTGGCGGCATCCCCCTGGATCAGCGGCGGCCGCAGCCTCGCCGACAAGAAGCTGTCCACCCTCATCTGCGCCGCCGAGATGGTGGCCAAGGGCTGCACCGCCGCATACGATCTGTATTACGAGTTCCCGATGCCCAGCAGGGACGGGCTGGACGCGGTGGCCGAGGCCTATCACGAGGTTGGCATGCGCGCGGTGGTGGCGCCCATGGTCGCCGACCGCACCATGTACGAGGCAATACCCGGTCTGCTCGACAGCATGCCCGACGCGCTGCAGGCCGAGGTTAGCCGGCTGCGCACGCGTCCGCCCGAGGAAACGCTCGCCGCCATCGGCGCCGTGCTCGACGCCTGGTCCTGGGCCGGGCACGACATCCGCGCTGCGGTGGCGCCAACCATCCCGCATCACTGCTCGGACGCCTTCATGTGCGGCTGCCGCGACCTGGCGCGGAAGCACGGCCTGGGCATCCACAGCCACGTCGGCGAAAGCAAGGTGCAGGCGGTGGTCGGTCTCAAGCGCTACGGAAAAACCCTGGTCGCGCAGATGGATGCGCTGGGGCTGATCGATGAGAACTTCACTGCGGCGCATGCGATCTGGCTGGATGACGACGATCTGCGGCTGGTCGCTGACCGGGGGGGGTCGCTGGCGCATAACCCCGGTTCCAACATGCGGCTGGGCAACGGCATGTTCCGCCTGAAGCGGGCGCTGGAACTGGGGGTCAACGTCGGCATCGGGACGGATGGCTTCAACTGCTCCGACAACGGCAACATGTACGAGGCGATGCGCTCGGCCTCGATGCTGAGCAAGGTGCAGACGCCTGATCCCGGCCGCTGGGCAGGGGTGGAGGACGTCTATCACGCCGCCACGCAAGGCTCGGCCCGCGCGCTCGGCTTCAAGGATATCGGCGCGCTGGCGCCCGGGATGAAGGCCGATATCGTTTTCCTCGACCTTACGGCCACGGTCTGGATTCCGCACAACTGGACGGTCAACCAGATCGTCCACGCGGAGGATTCGACTGGCGTGCGCCACACCATGATCGGCGGCGAATTCGTCTATTTCGACCGCAAGCACACCAGGCTGGACGTTGCCCGGCTGGCGCGCGACGCCGAGGCAGCGCGCGAGCGGCTGGAGGAAGCCAACGCGGCCATGAAGGGGCTGTATGAGCGGCTGGCGCCCATCGTCGCCAGCTTCTGCCCCGGCCTGGCCTCGCAGCCCTACCACCTCAACCGCTACATGTGCGATGCTGGCGCGAACGGGATTTGAAACGCCATGCCTGAATTCGTCGATCTGTCGCGCGAGCTGTTCCATCGCACCCAGACCCACCCCAGCCATCCGCCGGTGGTGATGACGGTGTGGAACGACCACAGCGAGAAGAAGCACGCCGGCAACACCACCTTCACCAGCAAGGCGATCTTCATTTCGATGAGCGACCATGCCGGTACGCATGTCGACGCGCCGGTGCATTTCGACCCACGGCCCGGCGCGGCCAGCATCGATGAAGTGCCGCTGGAGAAGTTCTACACCCCGGCCTTCTGCATCGACCTCAGCCACGTCGCGTTGAAGGCCGCCGCAACGCTGGAGGAGGTTCAGGCCGCCGTCGCTGCTTCCGGCCAGACCATCGCGGCGGGCGACACCATCCTGATCTGGATGGCCACGAATGAGCGGCTGCTGGGCAAGCCGGGCTACGCCCACGACTTCCCAGGCCTGTCGCTTCCGGCCATCCACTGGTTGGCGGATCAGGGCATCGGCATGTTCGGGGTCGAGGCCATCTCGCCCGCGCCCGAGGGCGAGCCCAACTTCCAGGCCCACATGGCATGCGCCGAGCGTGGCATCACCCACATCGAGTGCCTGGCCAACCTGGCGGCGCTGGTCGGCCGTGGCCGCTTTACCTTCATAGGTTTCCCCCTGCGGATTCGCGGCGGCACCGCCAGCCCGATCCGCGCCGTCGCCATGTTTCCGTGAATCACATCGCGGCAGCGCCGCCGCGGATGACGATCGAGGTCGTTTTCGATCTCGTCTGCCCCTGGTGCTACCTGGGCATCGCACGGCTGATGCGCATGCTGCAGGGCAGGCCGGAAGTGCCGGTCGAGATTTACTGGCGCCCGTTCCTGCTCAACCCCGACATCGCACCCGGCGGGGTGCCGCGGCAGGACTACCTCGTGCGCAAATTCGGCGGCGAGGACCGGGCGCGTCGGCTGCACGGGACGATCGCGGAGCTGGGCGCGGCGGAGGGCATCGAGTTCCGTTTCGACCTGATCCGCCGCGTGCCGCATACGCTGGATCCGCATCGCCTGGTTCGCTGGGCCGCGACCCGCGGCGACGCCGACAGCCTGGTGATGGCAATTTTCGCGGCGCATTTCTGCGAGGGCCGCGACATCGCCAACCCCGAAGTCCTGACGACGCTCGCCGGTGCGGCCGGCCTGGACCGTGCGGCGACGCGCGGCTTCCTGGCAACCACCCAGGAGGTCGAGGCCGTACACGCGGAGAATTTGCGGGCACACCGGCTGGGGATCAACGGCGTTCCCTGCTTCGTGGTCGCCGGCGGTAGCGCGATCGCTGGCGCACAAGAGCCTGAGGTGCTCGAACGCCTGCTCGATGTGGCGCTCAGCGGTTGACGCAACCCTCTACCTACCTTGGCGTTCTAGACCTTGTTAACCCATTGAGGAGATCACGATGAAGCTGAGCCAGATCCGAAACGTAGCCCTTGCCGTGGTCGCCATGGGATCGCTGGCCGCATGTGGCACGACGCCCGGCGAACGTGGCCTTTCCGGCGCTGCACTGGGTGCGGGCGGCGGCGCGGCGATTGGTGCTGCGACTGGCGGCAACCCGCTGACCGGCGCCCTGATCGGCGGCGTGGCAGGCGGTGCCACCGGCGCCCTGACCGCCCCGCGGCGCTACTGATGCTGGGTGGCATTTTCCACTCGGTCGACGATGTGCGGCACGAGTTGAACCGCATGCGGGACCGTATTGAGACCATCGGCACGCGTTTGCAGCCGCGGCTGCATGCCGTGGCGGACGACGCGTCAGACCTGGGTGACCAGGCGACGCGCCGAATGCGGCATGAGGCGGCGCGGGTTTCCAGCGCCGTGCAGGAGCAGCCCCTTGTTGCGCTGGGACTGGCATTGGTAGCGGGCTTCATCATCGCGTCGATGGTCAAGCGCGGTTGAAACCCTGACAGGGGGTTAATTGTTCTGTCCTTATGCAGACAAATCTCGCTGACCGTTCGGCCGCCACCCCCGCGGAGTGTGCGGCCGTTTCGGCTTCCGTCAATGTCTTTCACGAATTACTTGTGGCGACGATACCAACGCTGCGCCTTCGTGCCATGGCGCTGACTCGTAACCGCGCTGATGCGGATGATCTTGTTCAGGCTGCGGTCTCAAATGCGCTTGCCGGCCAGGCCTCTTTCCAAGCCGGCACCAATTTCAAGGCATGGATGACGCGCATTCTTCGGAATCGGTTCTTCTCGAATATTCGTGCCCGGCGCGAAACGTCGGATCTGGACGATGTGCCGGCATGGCGGCTTGGCAGGTCCGGCGGCCAGGAGGAGAGCATGGAGCTACGCGAGTTGCAGAGGGCCATGGCGCGGCTCCCGGCTCAAACCCGCATGCTGCTTCTGATGATCGCCGTTGAGGGCGTCTCCTACGAGGATGCTTCGGCACAGCTTGGCCTGGCGGTCGGTACCCTGAAGTGCCGCGTCTTCCGGGCACGCCAGCAGATGCGAGACTGGATGATGGGCGAGGAAATTGTTGCCAGTGCGCCCCGTCGCAAACGACTTGTTACCACCGCCGAGCCAAGCCTGTCATATTGAGCGGGCAATGGCCAAGGCGGCATCGCGACGGGGCCGAGGCAAGAGGCTTGGTGATATGCCAGACAGCTTCGACCGTTGGCTCGATGAAGGTCTGCATAAGCTCTATGATGACGTGGTGAACGCGCCGCTCCCCGCGGCCCTACTCGCCCTGATCGAGGGCCAGCGTGACAGCACACCACCGGAGCCGGTTGTCACGCCCACGGACGAGGGGCATCCTTGCGAGTGACGGGCGGCTTGATTTCCCCGCCGTGCGAAAGGATTGAGTATGAAACTGTTGCGTTACGGTCCCGTGGGCCAGGAAAAACCTGGCCTGCTTGATGCCGCTGGTATTATTCGTGACCTGTCATCACTGGTCCCCGACATTGCTGGTGAAGTTCTTTCGCCCGGTGCGTTGGCAAAACTCGCAGCGGTGGATGCGAACACGCTCCCCGCGGTGACCGGCAGCCCCCGGATCGGGCCACCGGTATCGGGGTTTTCCCAGCTCATCTGCATCGGTCTGAACTATGCAGACCATGCGGCGGAGACCGGCGCCGCCATCCCGAAGGAGCCTATCGTTTTCTTGAAGGCGAATGGGGCGCTTTGCGGCCCGAATGACGACGTCATCATCCCGAAGAACTCGCTCAAATGCGACTGGGAGGTGGAATTGTGCATTATTATCGGCACCCGCGCGACCTGCGTGTCCGAGGCTCAGGCGTTGGATCATGTCGCAGGCTATGCCACCGGTAACGACGTGTCCGAACGGGAGTGGCAGATAGAGCGCGGCGGTGCCTGGGACAAAGGCAAAGGCGCCGACACATTCGGCCCGGTAGGCCCCTGGCTGGTGACGCGCGACGAGGTGCCCGACCCCCAAGCGCTTGACATGTTCTGTGACGTGGACGGCGTGCGCATGCAGACGGGCAACACGCGGACCATGATCTTTGGCGTGAAGACCATCGTCAGCTACGTCTCGCATTTCATCACCCTGCATCCGGGCGACATCATCTTCACCGGCACGCCGCCTGGCGTGGGTCTGGGCAAGAAGCCCCACCCGGTATTCCTCAAGCCCGGCCAGACGATGCGGCTGGGCGTGCAGGGGCTGGGCGAGCAGACGCAGCGCACGGTGGCATATGCCGGATGAAGCCGGCGCTGCTTGATTCGGCCGAAAGGCCGGTTCTCGTCGTCATGAATTTCCTGGCGGATGCGGCACGCGCGCCAGGGCTTCGCGTCATGGCCGAAAGCATTGCCGCCAAACCCGGCCTAATCGGGAAAATCGACCCCGAGGCACCTCGCGCTGGCAGCATCTACCTGTTCGCCTCACGCCCCCAGGCGCGGGCCTACCATGCGATGCATGCGGCGCGCTTGGCCAAGGTGGGGGCCGGACCCATTCGTGCGGCGTACCCACCGTCAACGCGGCGCTGACCGCGGTGACCCGCGGGCCGGTGCCCGCTGGTTGAACCACCCCGGGGCGCCCCACTGGCCGCCCCACTGGCCGCCCTACCCCACCCGTTGCATCACCGCAGCCGGCGCCATCTTCGTCAGCGCCATGTAGTCCTGCATCAACGTCCGGGTGATCTCGCCGGGCGTGAAGTGGCACTCGCCGATGCAGGCGACAGGCGTCACTTCCGCCGCGGTTCCGGCCAGGAACACCTCGCTCGCCTGCGCCAGTCCCTCGGCCCCGATTACCCGTTCCACCACCTGCAACTGCCGCTTGCGCGCCAATGCCATCACCGTCCGCCGGGTAATGCCATCGAGGAAGCATGTCGGCGTGGGGGTGTGGACCGCGCCGTCGGCCATCACGAAGAAGGCGTTCGCGCCCGTCGCTTCCGCCAGGTCGCCTTTGTGGTCGAGCATGAAGGCGTCGACGAAGCCGGCATCCATGGCGGCGTGCTTGCTCATCGTGCCGATCATGTAGAGCCCCGCGGCCTTGCTGGCGGTTGGTGCGGTGTCGGGTGCCGGGCGGCGCCACTTCGCCATGTCCAGC
>JACMRO010000326.1 GCA_014376425.1 Rubritepida sp. | reverse complement strand
GCGCCGTGCCGGGCGAGACCCCCGCCCCCTACGCCCACAGCAGGCCCTACTTCGGCGAGCTCGGCGCGCCCAACAGGTTCAACCCCTTAGCCGCCGCATTCAGGCTGGCGAAGGGCGGCAGCGCCAGGTCACCGATCAGCGCTTCCCAGGCGCGCACGTAGTCGGCCGCGTAAAGCGCCAGCACATCCGCCTCCAGCCGACGCGGGTCGCCCGCCGCGCCAGCGGCTTCCGGCCCCAGCACCCAGGATTCGCTGGCCGCTTCCAGCACCGCCTGGCTCAACCGCGGCAGTACCGCGCCATACAGCCCGGCGACCGTGAAGATGCCCGGCACGCCCTCGGTCAGCGGCCGGCGCGAGGGGCGGGTGAAGTAGCGGCTGCCGGCGGCGCCCAGCGCCGTGGCCGGTGCCCAGCCCGGCACGTTGTCGGCCAGCGGCCGCAGCCGGGCGTAGACGCGCTGCGCCATCGGCAGCCGCGAGAACACGCGGCGGGCCTGGTCAACCAGCGCGCCATCCAGCGGATAGGTCGCCAGCGTGCCAGTCAGCATCGCCTCCATGTGGCGACCCAGCGCCTCGCGGCCGGGCTGGTTCACCGCGCCGGGGAAGGCCTGCTGCCAGTCCAGCGCGAACCAGTCGCGTACCAGGGCACGATCCAGCGGGCCCTGCTTGCCCAGCATCAGGTACACGCGCACCGCTTCGTACAGATAGTCCGGTCGCTGGATGCCCTCGCGGATCTGCGTCTCAAGCCGCGACAGCAGGCGTGGCAGCAGCACTCGGTCGAGCGCCCGGCGATAGGCGCTGTCGGCGCCCGAGGCCAGCATCTCCTGCTGGCTCAGGCCGAAGCCCGGGCCGTCTCCGGCGGCAGCCGGCGGCAGGGCGCGGCTGGCTTCAAGGTAGGCCAGCACATTGGTCAGATCAGGGCTCTGGACGCGGGCCAGGGGTGCCGCCGCGCCGGATTGCTCGGCGGCGGTGACGGCGGCGGCCAGCCGCGCGCTGCGGGCGGCTTCGGCCGTCATCGCGGTGTAGCCCCAGCCCGCACCGGCCAGCACCAGCAGCAGCGCCGCCGCCCAGGAGCCGAGCTGCACGAGGCGTGTGCGCGACGCCAGGCCGCGATCATTCGCCGCCAGCCGCGCCTCGTTGAACACCACATCCTTCAGCGTGCGGCCAAGAAAATAGGCCCGACCCTTCTGGCCCATCGCCGCCGCGGGCCGCGCCGGGTCGAGCCCAAAGCCGCGCGACAGCGCGCCGGCCAGACGGTCGAGTGGCGATCCCTCCTGCGTGCCGGAGGTGAAATACATCCCGCGCAGGAAGGGTGCCGGATCCAGCTTGCCGCCACCGAAGGCCGCCTGGACGAAGTCGCGCAGCGGCCCCTCCAGCGAGGCAAGCTGCGCCGGAAAGCCTGCGATGGAAGCGCGTTGGGCGGGCCCGCGCTCGGCCTGCAGCCGCTCCACCAGCCGGTCCATCAGCCGGGCCTGAAGCGCCTCGAATTCCTCGCCGAACTTTTCCGCCCCCGCCGTCACCGGCAAGGTGAAGCCCCACACCTGTTCGCGCGCGCCCCGGTCGAGATCGTCGAAGAACTCGGTGAAGCCGGGCAGCAGGTCGGATTTCGTCACCACGAAATACACCGGCAGGCGCTGGCCCAGACGGCTTTCCAGCTCCTTGATGCGGCGGCGCACCTGGCGGGCATGCGCCTCGCGCTGCGGCGCATCCAGCCGCGACAGCATATCGACGCCAAAGGCCACCAGCACGCCGTTCAGCGGCTGTTTCGGCCGGTTCTTCTTCAGCAGGTCGAGGAAGCGCTCCCAGCCCGCGCGGTCGGCATCGGCGTCGCTGTCCTGGGTGGTGTAGCGGCCGGCGGTGTCGATCATCACCGCCCGTTCGGTCAGCCACCAGTCGCAGAAGCGGGTGCCGCCGACGCCGGCGACGCGGCCCTCGGCCAGCGGGAACTCCAGCCCCGAATTCAGCAGCGCAGTGGTCTTGCCCGAACCCGGGGGGCCGATGATGGCATACCAGGGCAGATCGTAGAGATAGGTGCCTTTCCCACCGGTCGCGGTCTTCAGCTTGGCCAACGCCTCGGTCAGCTTGCCGCGCAGGGCGGCTTCCTCCTCGGCCGCCGCCTCGTTCTTCGCAGCCTGCGGGTCGGGCGCGGCGGCGGCCTCGACCAGGCCGGCATCGCGGCCATCGCGCCGTCGCCCGATCAGGAACACCACCACGGCCCAGATCAGCACCGGAATGGCGACGAGGATGGCACGCAGCCACGCCGCGTCGAACGCCTCGCCCAGCAGCGGCGCGAACAGCCAGATGACGACATCGAGCAGCAGAACGCCCAGCAGCGCGCCTAGCGCGGGGATTGAAACGAAGGCGCGCATCAGCGTGCTCCCAGCGGCAGGCGACATTCGCTTCGCGAATGCGCTGAGGTGAAAAACGCGCGCATCAGCGTGCCCCCCGCAGCAGAACGACCTCGATGCGCCGGTTCTCCTCACGCCCCTCGGCGGTGGCGTTGGTCGCCAGCGGCTCGGCATCGGCGCGGCCCTCGGCGGTGAAGCGCGCCGGCGTGCCGTTGGCGGCGACGATCGGCACCATCGCCGCCTCGGCCCGCGCCAGGCTGAGCGCGAAATTCGACGGGAAGCGCACGGTGCGGATCGGCTGGTTGTCCGAATGGCCCTGCACCTGGACGCGGCCAGGCTCCTCACGCAGGCCTTCGCCGATGCGGCGCAGCAGGTCGGAGAAACGCGGGTCGAGCGTGGCCGATCCGGACGGGAACATGCCGCGGTTGCGGATGCGCACGAGCAGCCGCTGCGCGTCGCCCTCCACGCTCACCAGCCCCTGCGCGATTTCGGGTGCGAGGAAGCGGCGCAGCGTGCCCAGCGCATCGGGCCTGGCCGGCGCATTGGCCGGCGGCGGCGGCGCGGGTGCCGGCGGTACCGGTGGCACGCTGGGGTCGATGGCCGGCGGCGCGCCAGGCGGCAATTGCGCCATGCGTTCATACAGATTGGAGGCCGAGGCACCGAGCTGGTCGCTCAGCCAGTACCAGCCGCCGCCCAGCAGCGCCGCAGCCAGCGCGAAGGCGACCCAGGCCGGCACCTGCCGCGACTGGCCGCGATGCGGCGCATCCACGCCGCGCCAATGCGGGCTCAGTTCACGCTCCCAGTTGCCGCGCAGCTGGCTCAGCAGCTGAAACAGCCCTTCACGCACCCGGTCCAGTTCGGCCACGCCGCGCGGCATCAGCCGGTACTTGCCCTGCAGGCCCAGCGACAGCGCCAGGTAGGTCACCTCCAGCGCGCCCTTGTAGCGGCCGGGGTCCTTCTTCATGCCCTCCAGCAGGTCGAAAACGCGCTCGCCCGAGCGGGTCTCCTGATGGAAGGTCGAGACCAG
>JACMRO010000325.1 GCA_014376425.1 Rubritepida sp. | reverse complement strand
CTACGTTGCCCGTCCCCGCTGGCGGCGCTGCGCGACGCCGCGGCGCAGGCCGGCGCCACCCTGCTGCCCTGCCTGCCGAGCGATGATGTGGCGCTGCATGCCGCCGCCTGCGATGCGGCGCTGGCACTGGCGTTGCCCTTTGGTGCCACGCCGCTGCACCCGCTCGCTGCGGCTCTGGCTGCCGGCCGCCGCGTGCTGGCCTGGGCGGCCGACCCGGCGGCCGGCATGGCGTCGCACCAGCTGGACTTTCCGGCCGATGAGGCGGCGTTAGCGGCTGCCATCCGCGCGATGCTGGTGGCCGGGCCGGCACCGCCCGCGGCAGCCGGCGTACCGGCAAAAGAGGCGCGCACGCTTCTCGCCCTGCTTCCGGGTTGTCGCCTTGGCGTACCGGCCCCATAAACTGCCAATGGCCAGATCGAGGGGAAGTCGCCCCGACCCTGCCGCGCCCACCCGCCCCTGCGAGGCCCCGAACTGCCCACTGATCGGGGAGTACAGGGCGCCGAAGGATCGCTCCCGGCTGCGCGAATACCGCTGGTTCTGCCTGCAGCATGTGCGCGAGTACAACCTGTCCTGGGATTTCTACAAAGGCATGGCGCCGGAGGCGATCGAAGCCTCGCTGCGCTCCGATACCGGCTGGCAGCGGCCCACCTGGCCGCTCGGGCGGCTGGGCCATAGCAGGCTCGACCCGGAGCTGCTGCGTGACCCGTTTGGCGTCCTGTCCGGCCGCGCCCAGCCCACCCGCCGTGCGCCCGACCCGGCAGCACCTCCGCCCGAGCTGCGTGCCGCGCTCGATCTGCTGGAGCTGAGCTGGCCGACCGATAGCCTGGCGCTGAAGTCGCGCTACAAGGAGCTGGCCAAGCGCTACCACCCCGACGTTAATGGCGGCGACCGCAGCGCCGAGGACCGGCTGAAGGACATCAACCGCGCCTATTCGCTGCTGCGCCACAAGCTGGCCGGCGTCCAGGCTTCCGCGCGTTAGCACCCTGGCCTACAAAAACCCCGAGACACGATGAACAAGGTAGCCGCATTGTCCGACTTCGCCCCGACCAGTGTGATCAACACGCCCGATACCCAGGTGAATGCGCGTGAGGCGTTCGGCGTGGACGTGAACATGATGGTGCCCGCCTACACGCAGCGCACCGAGCATGTGCCCGAGGTCGACCAGACCTATCAGTTCGACCGCGAGACGACGCTGGCGATCTGCGCCGGCTTCGCCTTCAACCGGCGCGTTCTGGTACAGGGTTACCACGGCACCGGCAAGTCGACCCATATCGAGCAGGTGGCGGCGCGGCTGAACTGGCCTTGCATCCGCGTCAACCTCGACAGCCACATCAGCCGCATCGACCTGATTGGCAAGGACGCCATCGTTCTGAAGGACGGTAAGCAGGTGACCGAATTCCGCGAGGGCATCCTGCCCTGGGCGTTGCAGCACCCCTGTGCGCTGGTGTTCGACGAGTATGATGCGGGCCGGCCAGATGTGATGTTCGTGATCCAGCGGGTGCTGGAGGTCGAGGGCAAGCTGACCTTGCTGGACCAGTCCCGCGTCATCCGCCCGCACCCGCAATTCCGGCTGTTCGCCACCGCCAACACGGTGGGTCTGGGCGACACGACCGGGCTTTACCACGGCACGCAGCAGATCAATCAGGGCCAGATGGACCGCTGGAACATCGTCAGCACGTTGAACTACCTGCCGCATGGGCAGGAAACGGCGATCGTGCTGGCCAAGCTCGGCGCCGAGGGCGACCCGGCGATGCGCAAGCAGGTGCAGGCGATGGTGGCGCTGGCGGATCTGACTCGCGCCGGCTTCATCGCTGGCGACATCAGCACGGTGATGAGCCCACGGACGGTGATCACCTGGGCCGAAAATGCGCGGATCTTCGGCGACCTGGCGTTTGCCTTCCGCGTGACGTTCCTGAACAAATGCGATGAGGCGGAGCGCAGCACGGTGGGCGAGTATTACCAGCGGTGTTTCAATGAGGAGCTGCCAATGGGGACGATGTTGCGGAAGGCGGGGTGATACCTTGAGCGGCAAGCAGGACCTCACCCGGCAGGAAGAATTCAAGCGCGCTACCGCCGGTGCGCTGCGCGCCATCGCGCAGCAGTCCGAAGTGCAGGTCGCCTTCCAGCCCGGCCCTGCCGGCCTGACCGGCAAGCGCGCCCGTCTCCCCCTCCCCACCCGCACTCTGCCACCCGCCGAAATGGCCAAGCTGCGCGGCCAGGCCGATGCCCTCGCCCTGAAGCTGCGCCATCACAATGAAGGCGCCCACGCCGCCCGCATGCCCTCCCGCAAGGAGGCGCGCGAGGTGTTCGACGCGCTGGAGGACGTTCGCGTCCAGCATATCGGCGCGGAACACATGGCCGGCGTCGCGCATAACCTGCACATCCGCCTGAATGAGGAATGCGAATCCGAGGGCTACGACCGGATGACGCGCAAGGACCAGCTGCCGCTGCATGCGGCGCTGTCCCTGCTCGCGCGCGAACGCATCACCGGCCAGCCTTCGCCGCCCGCCGCCCAGCGCATCCTCAACGAATGGCGCGGCACGCTGGACGAGCGCGCCGAGGCCGCGATGGCCGAGCTCGTCACCGCCACCGGCAGCCAGGACAGCTACGCCCGTGCTGCGCGAAAACTCCTCACCGCGCTCGACCTGGCCGAGGCCGAGCTGGAGACGGAGTCCGACCAGGACGATGAAGGCGACGAGGGCGGCGACGACCAGACCCAGCAGGACCAGTCCAGCCAGGGCGAGGCCCAGGCGCAGGAACAGGAAGCCATGTCGGGCGCCGAGCCCGAGACCATGGACGGCGAGGCGGCCGACGAGGAAGCCCAGGAACAGGAGGAGGAAGGCGCCTCCGCCGAGGGCGACGACAAGCCCGGCGGCCCGCAGCAGCGCCGCGAGATCCCGCAGGTCGATGACGGCAGCAAATACCGGGCCTTCACCACCAATTTCGACGAAATGGTCGAGGCCGACGATCTGTGCGACCCGGAGGAGCTGACCCGGCTGCGGCAGCAGCTCGACCAGCAATTGCAGCACCTGCAAGGCGTTGTCTCCAAGCTGGCAAACCGGTTGCAGCGCCGGCTCCTCGCGCAGCAGCAGCGCGCCTGGGAATTCGACCTGGAGGAGGGGTTGCTGGATGTCGCGCGCCTCGCCCGCGTCGTTGCCAACCCCACCATATCGCTCAGCTACAAGCGTGAGCGCGAGGCGGATTTCCGCGATACAGTCGTCACTCTGCTGATCGACAATTCCGGTTCGATGCGCGGCCGGCCGATCACGGTCGCCGCCATGTGCGCCGACATCCTGGCCCGCACGCTGGAGCGCTGCGCGGTGAAGGTCGAGATCCTGGGCTTCACCACCCGCGCCTGGAAAGGTGGCCAGTCGCGCGAGCGCTGGGTGCAGGAAGGCAAGCCACGCAACCCGGGCCGGCTGAACGATCTGCGCCACGTCCTCTACAAATCCGCCGACGCCCCCATGCGCCGGGCGCGGAAAAACATCGGCCTGATGCTGCGTGAGGGGTTGCTGAAGGAGAATATCGACGGCGAGGCGTTGGCCTGGGCCTATAAGCGGCTGCTCGCGCGCAGCGAACACCGCCGCATCCTGATGGTCATCTCCGACGGCGCGCCGGTGGACGATTCCACGCTGAGCGTTAACCCCGGCAACTACCTGGAAAAGCACCTGCGTGAGGTCATCAAGGATATCGAGGCGCGCGACGCGGTGGAGCTGATCGCCATCGGCATCGGCCACGACGTCACCCGCTACTACCGCCGCGCGGTAACCATCGTCGATGCCGAGGAGCTGGGCGGCACCATGATGAAGAAGCTGACCGAGCTGTTCGACGAGGATGCCGCCCAGGCGTGGCAGCGCGCCTCGGCGGAGCGGGCGCCGGCCATCCTCTGGGGCGCCGGGCGCTTCTGGCGGCGCTGCCTGGCGCGGCCTGCGCGCAAACCGCGGATGGTCCGCTGGCCACTGCCTTCACCCTGCCCCCGCGGGCGGGACCGTTGCGGCCGCTGGGCGGGCTGGAGCTGAATCGCGCTGCGATCGGCTTTGGCGGTTTCTCGGGCCTGCATCTCGACCCGGCGCTCAACCTCACAGTCATCAGCGATACCGGACGGTGGCTGCGCGCCCCCCTTTTGATGCAGGGCGAACGGCCGGTGGGGCTGGGGTCTCCCGTCAGCGGCATGCTGCGCGATGGCAGTGGCGAGGCGCTGCGCCGCGGCCGTACCGCTGATGCGGAAGCGATCACCCGCCGTGCCGATGGCAGCTGGCTGATCGGCTTTGGGCGCTGGCACCGCATCCGCGCCTTCACCGCGCTGGACGCGCCGGGTAGCTTTTTTGAAGCGCCGCCAGGGCTGGAAACCGCTCCCGGCAATGGCGGGCTGGAAGCCCTGGCCACGCTGGCGGATGGCCGGCTGCTGGCAATCGCCGAATTCCAGGACGACCCCGTCGACCCGGCTTTGCGGCGCGCCTGGCTGGGCGGCCCCGGCGCCTGGCGCAGCACCGCCTACCGCCCGGCGCCAGGTTTTGCCGCTACCGACGCCGCCGGCCTGCCCGATGGCGGTGCGCTGGTACTGGAACGCCGCTTTTCGCTGATGGAAGGCGGCTTCAGTGCCCGCTTGGTGCACCTGCCGCCGGCAGCGCTGGCTGCCACGCCCCTCTCCGGGCAGCCGCTGCTGCATTTCCCGCCCGACGGGCCGGCGGAGAATTACGAGGGTATCGCCGTGCTGCGTCGCGGCAGCGCATTGTGGCTCGCGCTCATCAGCGACGACAACCAGAACGCCTTCCAGCGCAGCCTGCTGCTGCTCTATGCCTGGGCCGGCTGAGCCACCAGAACCCGGTCCTCCGGCAGGGTCAGCCAGGCGCGGGTGCCGATGCCCGCGGCACTCTCGAACACCAGGTCGCCACCATGTGCGTGCAGCAGCTTACGGGCCAGGCTGAGCCCGAAGCCCACCCCGCGCGTGCCCGCCGCGGCGCCTGAGGCCAGATCGGCCGCGGCGAGCCCCAGCCCCTCATCCTCGATGATGACCGCTGCCTGATTGCCGATGCGGGTGAAGCGGATGTCGATCTGGTCATCGGGCCGGCTTAGCCGGGCGGCGCGCACCAGCACTTGTACCATGGCGCCGCGCATCGCCCGGGCATCCACCCGCAGCGACACCGCGTTGAGGGATGGGTCAAGCCGGCAGATGCGCGCCGCGCCGCCCAGCTGCGCCCTGGCCAGCGATACCGATTCCTCGATCAGCGGCAGCAGCGCCATGCGTTCCTCGACCACACGGCAGGGCGTGTCATCCAGGCGCAGCAGCTCCTCCAGATGGTCGGAAACGTCGAGCAGCTGCAGCGCCAGCGCCTGCGTCTCCTGCGGCCGGGGGGTGGCCGCCTCCGCCAGCCGGCGCATGGCCAGGCCGATGGATTGGGTTTCGGTGACAGCCTGCGACAGCGCCCGGGCATGAGCGCCGCGGGCCCAGGCGGGCCGCCCGCCACGCCAGGCCCAGCCCAGCCAAAAGGCCGAAACAATCGCCGCCAGAAATGCTGTCAGCTGCGCCAGATCGAGAAGAGAATCGCCCATACCCGCCAGTTTGGGATAGGGTTATGAACAGGTGGTTAACGTCCTACTCGGCGGCCAGCGCCATCGCCAGCAACTCGAGCGAAACCGCGGTGTCGTGAAATACCGCGCCGCCCATCGGCGGTGCAGGGTCGTCGCTGGTCAGGGCGTTGATGCCGATGCCCTCCTCGAAATAGGCGCTGGGCCAGACTCCCTCCACGACCACCGTTCCAGGCAACTGGCCGGCCGCGATGCGCGCCGGTACCACCACAGTGCCGCGGGGGTTGGACAACCGCACGCGCGCTCCGTCGGCCACGCCCAGCCGCGCCGCATCCTCTGCGTTGAGCAGCGCCATCGGCCGCTCCTCGCGCTTCCGCGCCCCGGGCGTCTCGGTGAAGCTGGTGTTGAGGAACTGCCGCGCCGGCGATGTGATGAGCCGGAAAGGGTGTTTCGCCGTCGGGTTCTCGATGCGGTCGAGGTGATCGGGCATCGGGTTCATCACCGCGCCGTACCTGCCCATCCCGGCCCAGTCCGGCTTGAACCGGAACCTGCCATCCTTGTGGCCGAAGCCATGCACGAAATGGCTCTTGTCGAAATCCGGCTGGGCGTCGACCCACCGGCGCTCGATCACCTCGGGCGCCGCCGGCCAGCCGGAGGTCTGCAGGGTTTCGTCCAGCATTTCCATGGCACTCATGCCAAAGCCGCGATGCACGGCGCCCAGCCGATGCGCCAGAGCGTTGATCACCTCGTGGTTGGAACGTGCCTGGCCTGGCGGTTCGATCAGCTTGCGGCCGATCTGGATGTGGCTGTGGCCGCCGGCCTGGTAGAGGTCGTCGTGTTCGAGGAACATCGTGGCCGGCAGCACGATGTCCGCCTGCATCGCGGTCGCGGTCATGAACTGCTCATGCACGGCCACGAAAAGGTCCTCGCGCGCGAAACCGCGCCGCACCTTGTTGGTGTCCGGCGCCACGTCCAGCGGGTTGACGTTCTGGATCAGCATGGCGGTGACCGGCGGGCCGCCCTGCAACTCCACCGGGTCGCCGCACAACGCCGCGCCGATGCGCGACATGTCCATCATGCGGACGGAGGTGTCGCGGGCATCCAGCCCTTCGATCAGCGTCTTGTCCCAGTGATAGATGCTGCGCTGGTTCCACAACGCGCCGCCGCCCTTGTGGCGCCACTTGCCGGTCATGCTGGGCAGGCAGGTGACCGCATGCAGCGCGGCCGCACCACCGCGCGAGCGAGCGGAGCCGTAACCGCAGCGGATGAAGGCGCGATCGGTGCGCAGATAAAGTGCCGCGAAGGCTTCTATCTGCGCGACCTCCAGCCCGGTCATCGCCGCCGCGCGCTCTGGCGTCCAGCCGTGCAGATGCGCTTCCACATCGGGGCCGAAATCGGTGTGGCTGGCCATGAAACCGCGGTCGGCGAAGCCGTCGCGCAGCGCGATGTGCAGCAGGGCACAGGCCAGTGCCGCGTCGGTCCCCGGGCGCAGGGCCAGGTGCATGTCGGCCGCCGCGGCGGTGCCGCTGCGATAGGGGTCGACCACGACCAGCCTGGCGCCACGCTCCTTCCGCGCCCGGGTGATGTGCGTCATCACATTGACCTGGGTGGCCACCGGGTTGCCGCCCCACATCACGATCAGGTCGGCATCCGCCATCTCCCGCGCATCGGGGCCGCGCACCACGCCCACGCCGGACATCCAGCCGGCCTCCACCACCGTCGTGCAGATGGTATTGTTCTGCAGCGAATAGCCCATCGCATGGCGCAGGCGATTGATGCCGTCGCGCTGCACCAGGCCCATGGTGCCGGCGAAGTAGTAGGGCCAGACCGCCTCGGCGCCGTGTCTGGCCGTGGCGTCCGCGAAGGCGCCGGCGGTGCGGTCCAGCGCCTCATCCCATGGAATTTCGCGAAATTGGCCGGAACCGCGCGGGCCGGTCCGCAGCAATGGCGCCACTACCCGCTCGGGGTGATGCACCCGTTCGGCATAGCGGGCGACTTTGGCGCAGATGACGCCGGCGGTGTAGCTGTTGTCGGCCGCGCCACGGACCCGGCCGATGCGGGTTGGCGACAGCACCTCCACCTCCAGGGCGCAGGTGCTGGGGCAATCATGCGGGCAGACTGTGGCTTCGAATGTCATGCCCGGCATCATAGCGCACGAAACGATGGTGCCCAGGAGTGGAATCGAACCACCGACACTGCGATTTTCAGTCGCATGCTCTACCAACTGAGCTACCTGGGCGCGGCGGTCCGGATAGCGGATGCTCGCACACCTGTCCAGCCAAGGCCCGTCCCCATGCAAATCGCCCGCCGCGCCCTCCTCGCCACCCCG